>PIVQ01000008.1 GCA_003354055.1 Desulfobacteraceae bacterium
ATCGGCAGGTGACAGGTCGTGGGCAACAATAATAACCCGCTTGTTGATGTCCCGGATTTGAATATCCTGCCCCCCCACAAGATAGGACATGATCTTGTCGGAGACCTGGGTGATATCATTGACCCGTGACCGAAGGTAGGGATCATCAATCTGCTCGAACATGCGGCGGACCTGTCTTGAAACCTTGCGTAAAGCCCATTCCGCATTGACCTTGTCATCGGAGATGGTCTCAATGGTTTTGCCGTAAAGCATCTTATCCTTGAACAATACCATGTGGGTTTCAAGAATATTGAGATTTTCACTCAGATCCTGGTCCAGGGATTCAATGGTTTTGGCATGGTCGTTCTTTGCCTTGATCACGGCATTTTTAAACCGGTCAACCTCTTTGGATACCATGTCATCACTGACCGGGTACCGCTTGATGATATTTACCCCTTCCCGGTCCACCAGATAGGCCTTACCGATACAAATACCGGGGGACCCGCCGATGCCGCGGATAGTAATCTGTCCTGATGGGGATTTATTCATTGATCTTTTCTCCAAAACCCATGTCAAAAAATGCCTTGATTTGGTCTGCCAAAGCAGAGTCGTCCGTCTCTTCCGTATGAATAGAAATCTGCGTACCGGTTACGGCACACAAGGTCAGAATGTCTATAATGCTGGATGCGTCTACTGTTGAGGATCCATTGGACAACCAGATATTTCCCTTGGCCTCCATGGCCATTTCCGCAATTTTTGCTGCGGGTCGTGCGTGCATTCCCAGGGCATTGACGACCTTGGTCTGCCGGGAAATTGAATATTTTGTGTTCAAATCTACATCTTTCCAGTGAAAAAAATTTTTATCTTCTTTATATCTTTTGAGGTGAAAAGTCAATGGTCTGAAGGTCTAACTCTTAGTGTTGATAGGGCACTTTAAATTGTGTAGAATATACCACATTTTCGATCTTTTGACCAGTTTGATTTCTGTTCAAAACAACACCTTAACTCCCGGAATAAAAAGGAAAAAACATATGGCCCGGAAAAACCACTGCCCACAATATCCCATTGATGATTTCAAGTCCGGAGAATCCTGGCGCCTGTTTAAAATCATGGGGGAATTTGTAGAAGGCATAGATAACCTTCACGATCTCGGCCCTGCCGTGTCCATATTCGGATCTGCCAGGACTGCTGCGGATCATCCTGATTACAAAAAGGCCTACGCTGTGGCCCAATTATTTGCCTCATCCGGATATGCTGTGATCACCGGTGGCGGCCCCGGTATCATGGAGGCGGCAAATAAAGGCGCAGCAAAGGAAAGCGGCGAATCCGTCGGGCTGAAAATAAACCTTCCTTTTGAAGAAAAAGGCAACCCATATCTGACCACCGAGGTTCAATTTGATTATTTCTTTGTACGTAAGGTCATGTTTGTAAAATATGCCCAGGCGTATATTATTATGCCGGGGGGACTGGGCACTCTGGATGAATTGTTTGAAACTCTGACTCTGGTGCAGACAGGCCGGATCCGGAATATGCCCGTGATTTTAATGGGCACCCAATTCTGGAGCGGTCTTATGGACTGGATCCGGGATCGTCTCGTGTCCGACGGATTGATTTCACCCGATGATCTGGATCTTTTTCACCTGGTGGACGATCCCCAGGAGGCACTGGAGATTGTTCAAAAGTTTTATAATTAGGATTACCTCATCCAAGCACGGATTTTTGGTCAGCGGCCCACACCTCTTGAAAAATAAAAGGCCGTGTTTTCAGGAAAATCCTCAAGACTAAGCCCGGTCTGGATTCGTCGTTTTGCCGCTTCCAGACTGGGTAACGCCTTGGCCGGCCTGGCGCTGCGCAGATACATTTCTCCCCAGGAATTCATATAAACAACAGTATAATCAGAAATTTTAACCTGGGGTTTGGCTGCATAAAAATTCAGACTGATAAACAATCGTGTGATCACAGGCTGTTTGCGCACGGTTTTGAAAAGTACTGCCTTTTTCAGTTCAGGCCCAAAGTACTCATACAGGGATCGATAGAGCTTTTCAACATCATCATGGGACACCGAGGTGGGGTTGGGGATCAGGCCCAGATAGGTTCTATTTGTATACAGCCTGTTATTAATCAGCCAGGCACCGATCTCTTCAATGGTGTTGGCTGTGATAATTGATTCTTCTTTCTGCTGCCGGTGTTTGGGTATTTTATGAATCAGTTCCCATTGCCCGTGTTGGGCAGGCAGTTGCTGATATTTAAGATGAAGCGTTGAAAAATGCCGGTCTCCTCTGGATACCAACAGAAGTTTTTTTATTTTATTGGGTTTATCCTGGAATACGATATTGACCTTCCGCTCCAGAACGATGCGATCCTGTTCCGAAATCATGAGGCTTGAAACCGAATCAAACCGTTTTTTCAAATGAGAATATTTCGAAACCATATACCGTTCAATAGTTGTGGACAGCCTGTGAATGGCTGCATAGGGCCATTCTTTAAACCGGCCGATTTCAAAGATTTTTTTAAAACCCCATCCCCATTCAGTCAGGCTGCGCTCCAGAAGAATTTTTCTCAGACCAAATACACTGTGGTCAATTTCCGCCTGCTTTGAAATGCCGAGTTTTAAAAAAAAGCAGGTCAGCAGAAGATTGATTGATTTTTCATCCCCTGATTTAAGAAAAAAAGATATCAGTGTATTGAGCAGTATAATATATGAGTCGTTCTGCCCCGGCTGAAGATGCGTGCCTGAATTCATCCATTCGTTTTTATACTGATTGCAAAGCAGTGTTTCCTGGCCATAGGCATGGATATATTTATCCAGCAAGGCCATTTTAATCACGGATTTAAACGGACTCTTCAACCATTTAAACATCTGCCAGATAGAGGCGCCGAAATATTCATTCACCGGTATGGCATGGATGTCCCCAAGATCTATATACCGATGGGCCTTGGCAACCTGTGTGACGCGATCCAGTATCAGGTTATAATAGTTAAGGCTTATGGTTGTTGGCAAAACTGCCCACAGGGGTAATTTTCCGGCCACATGGATCATGGTGCGGTAGAATTCTTCTTTCAAAAGTCTGGCCTGGGCTGATCCTGAACTCTCCTGGGTGGAGCCGCCAAAATCATTGTTCCTGGCCTTTAAAATATCCACCAGAAAAAAGGTGACCCGGATTTTGAACTTTTCCCAGGCCATTTTTTCTAAGGCAGCAAGCTTTCTTCGAAGCAACCCCATGCTTTCCCTGTCCATGACCCGCTCATCAATACAGATCCAGTAATCAATGTCGGACTCATCAGTCTGGGCCAGGGACCCAACAGATCCCATGGAAAAAAGCCCCTGAATATAGGGAGAAAAACTCCGCCTGGCCTTTACGTTATTTTTCCCCAGATATTTTTCCCCGATCTTTACTGTTTCCCGAGAAGGCAGATAATCGGAAATACCGCATGGGGTTGAGGTGGCCAGGTGATCCGTTTCCGAAAAGCTTAGGTTTTCATGGATAAGCAAAGGCAGCATCTGAAAGAAATCAGCCTGAGCGGGCTTGAAAATATCAAATGCCGTGAGCAGGCTCAGTTTATTCTGGTTTAAAAACTTGGACTCCCCGTAATGGATGAACTCACAAAAGATCAGCATGTTAATTTCACTGACCACCGGCTTATCGATCTGGGGCAGATCATTAAAACCTAACTGGTAATCCCTGGCATTGTAATCCAGGCTTTCGGTGCGGGTCACACTTCGCGCATATGAAGGAAACCGGCTGAACCTCGCCCTGACACCTGTAAAATCGGCCATGTTCAGATAAGCTGTGGCAAAGGAGACGCCTGAAATCCTGGACTGAGCAAAAGAGGCACAGGTCAGATCAGCATGGCCGAATGCACATTTGGATATCACGGCATCAATAAACAGCGCGTCGCTAAGATCAGCCTGGTTGAAATTACAATTAAACAGAGAAGCCCCTTGAAAACTGCATCGGTAAAATGTGGATTTACTGGCTGTAACATTTATAAATACCGCATTATCAAAGTTCACATGCCGAAACTTAGCTTTCTCCATATCAACGTTATAAAACACCGCTTTTTTAAACTTGGCCTTTTCCACCCGACTTTGGGAAAAATCACAATTTTGAAACACGGTTTCCGTGAATAACAGCTGGGAAGCCGAAAGGACAAGGCCTGAAAAATCTTCATCTTTGAGATTGTCCTGAAAAAAATCAAGGACCTTGGATGGGGTATTGGCCTTTAATACCTCAAGTTTTTTCCGTACGGGATCCTTAAGCACTGCCTTGAAAAAGGTTTTGGATTTCTCAGAGTCAGACTTATTCAACCGGCTGGTTATGGTTTTAAACCCGGCTTCTATACTTTCCCTTTCCTTCAGAAGCAATTGACTGGTCTTTTTCATAAACCCTGTGACATCCAGCTTAAGTGAGCGGCCGGCCTGTTCATCATAGACCTTTAAAATCCTCACCACCCGTTCCGGCCGTTTTTTAATCATACCGAAAACACAGGCCAGATTGATGTCGTAATTCTCCCCAAGGTACTTATCCTTGTTCAAGGCAATATCCTGAATGGCAAAAAAGGAAATTCTGGACAACTCGGAAATTTCAATATGGATATTGGGAATAATGCCGGGATAGGTTTTCCTTATCAGCGTCATAAGTTCATGTAACGGCATTTTGCCTGTGACCACCATGGCCTTGAACGCATTCACAGCCTCAGTGGCATCCGCATTTTGAAAATGGCTAAAAATCGGGTCAAACAGTTCAGGATACAATCCCATGGATGAATTTTCAATCAGGCTGTATACAGCCATTCTCACTTTTTTTACCTCTTCATCATCAAGGGTATCCAACAGGATCTGTTTTGGGATACGCGCCCGCATCATGGACAGGGCTTTGAGACCTTTTATTCTTGCGGCGGGACTCATGGATGAAACTTCACCGGCAATTATTTTATCCGGGTCCCGCAATTTAGAACTGATATTATGCAAAAACGGATCTGCATCCCGTTTCCGGTCAAAGAGATTGGCATAAAATTCAATCACAGGTTCGCGGGTTCTGATGCCAGTTAGAATCTTTTTAAACAGTTCGGCGTACCTTAAACGAATGGCCGGAGTCGCCTGGAGGTACTGGTCTACAAATATCAGACGCTGGTACTCGCCCAGACCCTGAAGGCATTTATTGACCACATCCATTGATAGACGGTCCTGGTAAAGTGCCTTAAATGCAAAAAAAGCCCCCCTTTCCCCCAGAGAAAGAAGTGCTGCGAGAAGCAGACTCATGTCGGCAAAAGGCATCTCCCCTGAAATATGATGATAGATCCTGGCACAGACCCGGGTGACATCTGCCAGATCTTCTCTTTGCGCCTCAGTCTCCCCTGAGGTGGTCAGTGTAGTTTGAATGGCGGATATGATGTCTCCAAGGCTCTGCTTGGCAGCGGTCCTGGCATCATAATGGAATAAAAACAGTCCTTCAAGCACGGGCAGGATACCCAGAGACGGAGAAAAGAAACCGGCCCTGGCAATGAGATCCGCCTGTGCATCACTGTCAAGGGAGCCCCAGTGGGCGTCAAATGTATTCTGGTCAAACCTAAGTTTGGAAGATGCCATGATCTAATGTTTTTTCCCGTTTGTACATTTATACTTAAAAGTGGTATATGGATCGTTTAAAACCGTAAGTTTAAGCTATAACCTGTATACCATAACAGAATAATTTTATGAAATTATTTGAAGCCAAAGAAGAGAAAATTAGTTCAGAAAACTCCTATGATGCCCAATCCATAGAGGTCCTAAAAGGCCTGGATCCAGTCAGGCGCAGGCCCGGGATGTACACGGATACGGCAAGTCCGGATCATCTTTCATTTGAGGTCATAGACAACAGTGTTGACGAGGCCATTGCCGGCTTTGCATCTGCCATTGATGTGACCCTGACCCGCGACAACCGGATCATCGTATCGGACAACGGCCGGGGAATGCCTGTGGATATTCACCCTAAAGAGGGCATATCAGGTGTGGAACTGATCATGACCAAACTCCATGCCGGGGCCAAATTTTCCTCAAAAGACTATGCCTTTTCCGGCGGACTTCACGGGGTTGGTGTTTCCGTGGTCAATGCACTGTCCTCACAACTTGATATCACCATAAAGCGGGACGGCCAGAAATTTTCCATTGGATTTGAAAACGGGGCAAAAGCCCGCGAGCTTGAAGTTGTTGGCACGGTAGGCAAAAAAAACACCGGCACCCAGCTGTCTTTCAAGCCGAATCCTGCCTATTTTGACACTCCTGATTTTTCAAAAGAGGCCATTGAAAAAGCGCTTAAGTCCAAAGCAATTCTCTGCCAGGGTCTGACCACAAGTTTTACCCATGAGGAAAGCGGGGAAAGCCAAACCTGGTATTATGACCATGGACTGGACGATTATTTAAAGGAAAATCTCAAAGAAAGAAAATGCCTGTTTCCGGAACCTTTTACAGGAGAGTGTGAAGGCGAGGATTTTGAGGCTATATGGGCCATTACCTGGGGCGCTGAAAACAGCCTGAACATAGAAGAGAGTTATGTGAATCTCATCCCCACCCGGCTTGGCGGCACCCATGTCAACGGATTCAGATCCGGCCTGCTGGAGTCGGTCAGAGAATTCTGCAAATTCAGAAGCCTCCTGCCCAAGGGACTATTTCTTGCCCCTGAAGACATCTGGCAGAATGTGGGATATGTATTGTCTGTCAAACTGATTGAGGCCCAGTTTTCTTCCCAGACCAAAGAGAGACTCTCTTCCAGGCATTGTGCCAACCTGGTCAACCTCCAGGTCAGGGATGCATTCAGCCTATGGCTCAACCAGAATGTTGCATTAGGCGAAGCCCTGGCCACCCTGGCCATTGACAATGCCCGGGCCCGGGTAAAAAAGAGCAAAAAGGTTACCAAAAAAAGGGCCTCCAACGGGGTAACCCTGCCGGCCAAACTATCCGACTGCTCAAGTGTAGATCAAAATCTGAGAGAGTTGTTTTTTGTGGAAGGGGATTCTGCCGGCGGGTCGGCTAAACAGGCAAGAGACAGGCGATTCCAGGCCATCATGCCCCTGAGGGGGAAAATCATGAATACCTGGGATCAGTCATCTTCCTCGATTATGGAATCTAGGGAAATCAGGGACATTGCCCAGGTCCTGGGAGTTACCCCTGGATCAAGCGACATCTCAAAGCTGAGGTACAACAAGCTGTGTATCCTGGCAGATGCGGATTCAGACGGACTCCACATTGCCACCCTGATCTGTGCCCTGTTTCTGCGCCATTTCCCCGAAGTGGTTAAACAGGGGCATGTGTTTGTGGCCATGCCGCCGCTCTATCGCATTGATATGGGTAAAGATGTGTTCTACGCTCTGGATGATTCTGAAAGAAACGCCATTATCAAACGGCTGGAAAAACGCAAAAGAAAAACAAAAATCAACATCCAGCGATTCAAAGGTTTAGGTGAGATGAATCCGTCCCAGCTCAAGGAAACCACCATTGCCCCGGATTCCAGGCGACTGGTTCAGCTGACCATTGAGGACCCGCCTGAAGAAATCCTTGAAACGCCGCCAACGCCGACTGAAGAATTGACGGATGCCCCGACTGCCGGCCTGTCCGATCACCCGGCAACAGATGCCGGCCCTGCGGATGTTTCGGAAGATGTTCCGATGGAGCCTGTTTCCAACCCCCCAAAAAAGGCAAAGGATGATGTCTGGGAAATCATGGACATGCTTTTGGGAAAAAAACGGGCCAAAGACCGGAAACGCTGGATTGAAACCCATGGTGTAATAAAAGAGTAATACATATGACAGAGACCCTGCCCACACCTGTAGAAGATTATGAAAAACAACCGTTCCAGGAATTTACACAGAATGCCTATCTGAACTATTCCATGTACGTAATTCTGGACCGAGCCCTGCCCCACATCGGAGACGGACTTAAACCGGTTCAACGCCGTATTGTTTATTCCATGAGCCAGTTGGGGCTCTCTTCAACAGCCAAGTTTAAAAAATCAGCCCGGACGGTTGGAGATGTCTTAGGTAAATTTCATCCCCACGGGGATTCGGCCTGCTATGAAGCCATGGTTCTCATGGCTCAGCCCTTTTCTCTAAGATACCCGTTAGTAGACGGCCAGGGCAACTGGGGGGATCCAAATGATCCCAAATCCTTTGCCGCCATGAGATACACAGAATCCAGACTCTCTGCCTACGCGGAAATCTTTTTAAAGGAACTGGACCAGGGCACGGTGGACTGGCTTCCCAACTTCGACGGCACCCTTGATGAACCCACCCTGTTGCCGGCCCGGCTGCCGAATTTGCTGCTCAACGGGACCACAGGCATTGCCGTGGGCATGGCCACCTCCATTCTTCCCCATAATCTTAGGGAAGTTGCCAAGGCTTTGATTCATCTGATTGAAAATGAAGATGCGAGCCTTGCCCAATTATGCAGATTCGTTAAAGGTCCTGACTTTCCCACAAGTGCGGAGATTATTACCCCCACCGATGAAATAAGACAGATCTATGAAAAAGGTAAAGGCCGGGTAAAGATGCGGGCCAAGTATGAGGTGGAAGACGGTGAAATCGTGTTCAACGCCCTGCCCTACCACGCGTCCACGGAAAAGATATTTGAACAGATTGCAGCTCAGATGGCAGCCAAGAAACTGCCTATGGTTGCAGACATCAGAGATGAATCAGACCATGAAGACCCCACCCGCCTGGTGGTGATTCCCAGATCCAACAGAGTGGATTACACAGCCCTTGCAGATCATCTTTTTGCCACCACAGATCTGGAAAAATCCTATTCTGCAAATATGAATATGATCGGACTGGACGGAAGGCCTAAAGTTAAAAACTTATTGGAAATCCTTTCCGAATGGCTAACCTTCAGACGCGAGACCATTGAAAAAAAGCTTCGGTACAGGCTGGATAAGGTGTTGAGCCGCCTTCATATTTTAGAAGGGTTCAATATTGCCTATCTGAACATTGACGAAGTTATCAAAATCATCCGGAATTCAGACCATCCCAAAAAAGATCTGATAGCGGCATTTGGCCTGTCGGAAATCCAGGCCAAAGCAATTCTTGAAATCCGCCTGCGTCAACTTGCCAAACTGGAAGAGATCAAAATTGTCACTGAGATGGACGAGCTGAACCTGGAGAGAAAATCCCTTGAAAAGCTGCTCAACTCGAAAAAGGCATTTAAGGAATTTTTGATCAATGAAATCAAAGAAGACGCAAAAAAGTACGGGGATAAGCGCAGGTCCCCCATTCGTGAAAGAAGGGATGCCGAAGCCTTTTCCGTTACTGATGTCATTGATATAGAACCCGTCACGATTATCCTGTCAACAAACGGATGGATACGTGCAGCCAAGGGCCACGACATCAATCCGGAAAATGTCAAGTTCCGGTCCGGCGACAGCCTGATGTGCCATTTGCGGACCAGAAGCGATAAGCCCATTGCCCTGATAGACAATACAGGAAGAAGCTATACCCTGTTTCCCCATGTTCTGCCATCAGCCCGGAGCAATGGAGAACCTGTAACCGGACATCTGACATTAGCCCCGGAAACCGCCATCCGGCACATGCTGTCCGGCGAGGCCCAGGATCTTTACCTGGTGAGTTCAGACAGCGGGTACGGATTTATCATAGAATTTTCAGATTTTCTGACCAATTATAAAAACGGTAAGGCTGTGATTACCTTACAAAAGGAGCAGGATCCCCTTGAACCAAAACCGGTTCCGGATATTGAATCGGACAATGTACTGGCGATTACCTCAAAGGGCAGACTATTGATTTTTGAACTGAACCAGCTGCCCAGGCTGAAAAAGGGTAAGGGTAATAAAATTATCCATATTCCAAAGCAGGGAAAGGATGAGTCTGAGCCGGAACAACTTAACTTCCTTAAAATATTGCCATTAAATTCAAACCTTGTTATACATGCAGGCAAACATTTTCTAAGGTTAAGCCCGGGCAACCAAATGGACTATACCGGGATGCGCGGCCGCAGGGGGAAATTACTTCCCCGTGGTTACAGGAACGTTGACAGCATTGAAGTCCTACCTGTCCAGCCGGCAGATGACACGAATTCATGAAACATTTTTTTATAAAAAACTGTATACCGATCACGCTTTTTAGCCTCACCCTTGGGCTGGTATTCCTGTCCATGCTGATTCATACCCAGAAGTTCGGTCAGTCTCTGAGCACCGTGGAGCGGATTCAACAGACCGGTAAACTTCGGCTGATCACTGCGAACGCCATCAATACCTATTATTACTACGAAGGCCGCCCCACAGGGTTTGAATACGATTTGGCCATGGAACTTGCCAAATACATGAATGTGGAATTAGATATTGTATCCCCCGGATGGAACAATATGTTCGCCTACCTTGACCAGGGAAAAGGGGACTTTATTGCAGCGGGTCTTGCCATCACACGGGAACGGCTTGAGGATGCAGACTTTTCAATTCCCTATATGACCATCCAGCAGCGTATCATCCACCACAATCTTGTTTTCGGCCCTAAAAACATCGATGATATGGTATTTCGGACCTTTCATGTACGCCGTGGCACCTCATATAATTCCCGGCTGGCGGAGATAAAAAAATCAGGGATTGACCTTGAGTATATTCTCCATGACAACACACCCACCGAAGAACTGATTGCCATGGTCCACGACCGGCAGATTAAATTTACCATAGGCGATTCCAATATTGCCCTGCTCAATAAACGGTATTTTCCGGATATCCAGATCGGCATTCCGGTTCAGGAAAAAGAGAGCCTGGCATGGGCCGTGCGCAAGGACGATAAAGAGATGCTTAAAGAGATCAACCGGTTTCTTCTCTATGCCAATGAAAAAGGCATACTCAAAGGCATCACTGAAAAATATTATGAAAACGCACGGGACTTTGATGTATATGAACTGAAAAAATTCCACAAACGGGTACAGACCCGACTTCCCAGGTACAAGGATGTCATTGTGGAAGAATCCGCAAAATACGGATTTGACTGGCGGCTGGTTGCGGCTGTGGTCTATCAGGAATCTCATTTTAATCCCAGTGCCAAAAGCTTTACAAATGTCCGTGGGCTGATGCAGGTTACCAATGCAACGGCAAAAGAAATGGGCATATCCAACCGCTTGAATCCAAAGGAAAGCATAAGGGCCGGTATCAAATACCTTAACCTGATGTACCAGCGGTTTAATCACATTGAAGATGAATACCAGCGGCTGTTATTTGCCCTGGCCAGTTATAATATCGGATACGGTCATGTAAAAGACGCCTTAAAAATTGCAGAAAATAAAGGCTATGACACCCAGACCTGGCAGGCTTTGAAGACCACATTGCCCCTTTTATCCAAAGCCGGCTACTACAAGAATACCCGGCACGGGTATGCCAGAGGGTGGGAACCTGTTCAATATGTGGAACGGATTCTGACCTATTTTGATATTCTGAAACAGAAAACCTTATCCTGATCCTTGGTACGGGATATCAGGATAGACCATAAACCGTTTGACATGCGCGTTTCAATCGATTAGGTATCCAAAGGGTAGCCGTTTATAGCGCCGGTCAAATCATACAAATTTAAGAGAATGAGAAATTGAATGACTAGAAAATTACTGATCAATGCACTGGATCCGGAAGAAAACAGGATTGCGGCGGTTTTTGATAACAAACTGGATCAATTCCACATCGAGACCGCTGCCAAGGAAGTCACCAAGGGGAATATCTACAAAGGTATTGTTACCCGTGTGGAACAAAGTCTCCAGGCGGTTTTTGTGGATTATGGTGCCAACAAAAACGGATTTTTGCAGAAAAATGAAATCCATCCGGATTATTTTCAGGAAGTTGAGAAAAAAGACAAGGCCCTGTTCAACCTGATTAAAAAGGGCCAGGAATTGATTGTCCAGGTGAGCAAGGATACCGTCAGCCAAAAAGGGGCCATGCTCACCACCTATATCTCCCTGCCCGGAAGATTTGGCGTACTCATGCCGGGTAATACCACCCGGGGGGTATCCAGAAAAATCAATGAAGATGAAGAAAGAAAGCGGCTGGTTAAGATCCTGAAAGGCATGAAAATCGCTGAAGGATTCGGCATGATTGTCAGGACCGCCGGAAAAGGGGCGACCAAGACCCTGCTCACTGCAGATTTAAAATATTTGATGCGGGTGTGGAAAAATATTGACAAACAGGCCATGGAAAACCAGGCCCCCTGCCTGCTGTACAAAGAGCAGAGCCTGGCGGTCCGCTCCTTAAGAGATTATTTTACCACCGATATCAAGGAAATCCTCATTGACAGTCCCGAGACCTTTAAAGAGGTTAGAGAATTTATCGGGTTGATTGCCCCGAAACAGAAAAACATCGTCCGGCTGTTCAAAGGGGAAAAACCCATTTTCACCAAATACCAGCTGGAAGAACAGATCTCATCCATCTACCGCAGGGAGGTCCCGCTTAAATCCGGAGGCTTTCTTGTGATCGAACAGACCGAAGCCCTGGTCTCCATTGACGTAAACTCAGGCAAATCCACCAAAAAGAAAAATATTGAAGAGACTGCCTTTCACACCAATCTTGAGTCGGCCGAAGAAGTGGCCCGCCAGTTGCGGCTCCGGGACATGGGCGGTCTGATCGTGGTGGACTTCATTGACATGAAGGAACGCCGGCATAAAGCTGAGATCACAAAGACCTTGAAAAAACATCTTAAAGCAGACAAGGCTAAGACCAAAGTGGGTGGTATCACCACATTCGGGCTGCTGGAGATGTCCAGACAACGCATCCGCCACTCCATTACCTATGGGGCCTATGACACCTGCAAACATTGCAACGGCCGCGGTATGACCCCTTCTATGGAAACCCAAGGTCTTGCATTTTTGCGGCAACTGACCCTTAAAACCCTGAAGGCGGAAAAAAATCAGAAAATCCAATGTCATTTACCTGCGGACGTGGCCTACTTTATTTTGAACACCAAACGGGAAGAACTTATTGACTTCGAAACCAAACGGGAGGTAATCATCTCCATTGAAATCGATCCGGATATGGTTTCCGGTGAAAGCCGGATCAACTAAAGACCTTTTACCTAACTTTCGACCGTCTTGACAATATCGGCTGATTTGTTGTAAGTGGAACAGTTTCAACAGGATTTTAAAAGGAGGAATGATGCGCCGGGACATTAAAAATAGCAAACAGAAAACACTTATTCTGATCGGTATTGCTGTGGTTGCATGTGTTGGCGTACTGGCCTTTTTAACTTCCCGGGACAGACATCCCCAAAAAAACACAGGCAAAACGCCTGTACAGCAAGGGGACATTAAACAAGAAAACAATACCCAATCCGCAAATGGGGAACCTACGCAGCCCCTTGTAATCACCGGTGAAATAAAAACACCCACAACTATTGATTACAAGAATCTGGAACAGGATGAAGACCTTAAAGCAATGATGGGTGACCGGAAAAAAAGCCTGGGGATCAAAAAGAGCCTGGATATGATTGTAAAGTCTGATGAATCATTTACCGTGGGCGAATCCACCGTTTCCATGCAAAAGATTCTGGAAAAGGCCTTTACCCAGGAAGGCCAAGTTTTCCAGGAAGAGATTACCGAATCAGGCTTAGCCAAACCCACAAAGATCAGAGAATACGGAATCTATGTGGTACAGCCCGGTGACAATATCTGGAATATCCATTTCAGGATCCTGCGGGACTATTACACCGCCAAGGGGATTCCCGTGGAAGAAAAGGCGGATGAACCCGGGAATACCGGTATGAGTTCCGGTGTAGGCAAAATTTTAAAATTTTCAGAAACAATGGTGATCATCTATAACCTGATCGAAGAAAAGGTGACTCAGGATATAGATATCATCGACCCCTTAAGCAAAGTGGTTGTCTATAATATGGACGCGGTGTTTTCCCTGCTTGAGGAAATAAATTTTGACAATGTAAACAGGCTCCAGTTTGATGGAAAAAACATCTGGATACCTGCAAAAAAATCATAATTATTTTTAATTAGTGTGAAGGAGGAAGACCTTGATTAGTACAGCGTATGCAATGGGACAAACTGGGGGAGCAGCAGGATCGGCAGGTGGACTTGCCGGATTTTTACCGATCATTATTCTGTTTGCCATTTTCTATTTTCTTTTGATCCGGCCCCAGCAGAAAAAAGCCAAAGAACACAGAGATATGATTTCCAATCTCAAAAAAGGACAGCGGATTGTCACTTCAGGCGGTATTTACGGCACCATTTTGTCCATAGACGATACCACCATCAGCCTTGAAATTGCTGAAAAAGTAAAAATTAAAATTTCCAGGGGTAATGTGGCTGCCCTGGTTACGGACAAAGAGCCTGCCCAGAAAAAAGAAAAGAAATAACCCTTTCCTTAAGCTTAGGAGTGATGAGATTGAAATTATTTACCTTTAAACGCGTATTGATTCTGGGTACTGTTATAGCAGCGATTGTCTGTCTTCTCCCCACCTTTACGAATACCTGGCCCCATAAAAAAATCAATCTGGGCCTGGATCTTCAAGGGGGGATGCACCTGGTTCTTGAAGTTGAAAATGAAAAAGCGGTTGAAGCCGAACTTGAACGCACCATTGCCGAACTAAAGAAGGATTTGAGACAAGAAGGGCTCAAACATCTTGGGATTACCCGTACTGATAACAGCATTCTTGCTAAGATTTCAGGCCGGGAAAATAAGGAAGCGGTTGAAAAACTCCTTTCCGAAGATTATTCAAACCTTGAGATTCCATCCACAGAGGACATAACCGACGGCGTATCCTTTACCCTTCAGTTGCCGGAAAAGGAGATGGCCTCCATTAAGAAGATGGCCACTGAACAGGCCCTGGAAACCATCCGTAACAGGATAGACGAATTTGGTGTATCAGAACCGGATTTAAGAATCCAGGGATCCAACCGGATACTGCTTCAGCTTCCCGGTATCGAAGAACCGGACCGTGCAAAAAAACTTATCGGTAAAACAGCTCTGCTGACCTTCAAGCTTGTCAATGATGAGGCTGATATCACTGCAGCGATTAATGGAAACCCGCCTGTAGGATCTGAAATTTTATATAAAGAAATCAGAGACAAAACCACAGGAACTGTTGTATCCCGTACACCCTACCTCATTAAAAAGCAGGTGCTTCTGGACGGCAGTCAGCTCGTCAATGCACGGGTTGAATTTGACCAGTTTCAGCAGCCTCAGGTTGGAATTGAGTTCAGCAGGAAAGGGGCCAGAATATTTGACCGCATTACTGATCAGAATGTAAATAAGCGTCTGGCCATTGTTTTGGATAACAAGGTTTACTCTGCACCCAATATCAATGAACGGATTGCCGGCGGTAAAGCAAGTATAAGCGGCCAGTTCTCTCTGGACGAGGCCAAAGACCTTGCCATCGCGCTGAGAGCAGGTTCCCTGCCCGCGCCTGTTCATATTATTGAAGAGCGGACTGTAGGACCAACTCTAGGCAAGGATTCCGTGGATATGGGACTGATGTCCATGATGGTAGGCGGTGCCCTGGTAATACTGTTCATGGCCATTTACTACAAAGGGGCGGGTTGTATTGCCGATCTGGCTCTGATTGTCAACATCATTCTCATCGGCGGCGGTCTGGCAGCATTTGGGGCCACGCTGACCCTGCCGGGTATTGCCGGTATCATCCTTACCATCGGTATGGCTGTGGATGCCAATGTTATTATTTTTGAAAGAATACGTGAAGAACTCAGATCGGGGAAAACACCTCTGGCAGCAGTACATGCCGGATATGACCGTGCCACCCTGACCATTCTGGATGCCAATGTGACCACATTGATTGCTGCGGCTGTTCTGTTTCAATTCGGAACCGGTGCCGTCCAGGGTTTCGCCCTGACATTGGGTCTGGGAATCATGGCCAGTCTGTTTACGGCCCTGATTCTGTCCAAGAGCCTTTATGACTTTATTCTTCAGAATAAGCAATCATCTACTCTCAGTATATAAGGAAATTTTATAATGCAGTTTATCAAGTCTGATGTTAATATAGACTTTCTGGGAAAACAGAAAATCGGGTTCTTTTTTTCGATGGTACTTATTCTTGCCGGTCTGGTCTCCCTGGTCATACACAAAGGACCCAACTACGGTATTGATTTTGTCGGCGGCACCCTGATTCAGGTAAAGTTCACCCAGGCGGTTGAAGTAGGTGACATCCGGACAGGCCTTAATGACCTTGGACTCAAAGATGTTTCCGTACAGGGTTTTGGCCAGAACCAGGACAATGAATACCTGATACGAACTTCCAATGCCCATGCCCTGGGCGAAAATATGGCAGAAACCCTGACCAAGGGATTGACAGATGCCACAACCCTTACGCCAAAAATCCGGCGGGTTGAAATGGTAGGACCTCAGGTGGGTGAAGATCTTAAGAAAAAGGCTCTTTTGGCCATTTTCTACTCTCTGTTGTTTATCACAATCTATATCTCCGGGCGGTTTGAACAAAAATGGACCATTGCCGGTATCACAGCCGGCGCATTGATGACAGCGGTCTATTTTCTGTCCGTATTCAACGTATCTATGGCGTTTTTGATAGCCGCAGCTCTCGTGGTCAGCCTGGCCCTGTTCTGGACCCTGCGACTGAAATTTGCCATGGGGGCCATTGTGGCCCTGATCCATGATGTATTTATTACCGTGGGCATATTTTCATTGTTGAACCTGGACTTTTCCCTGCCCATTATTGCAGCTCTGCTGACCATTATCGGGTATTCTCTCAACGATACCATTATCGTATTTGACAGGATCCGGGAAAACATTAAGGGCACCACAGACAAAGCAGCCTTGCCGGAACTGTTCAACAAAAGTATCAATGAGACGCTTTCCAGAACTGTTTTGACCTCTTTGACAACGTTAATTGTTCTTCTGGCCCTGTTTTTTCTGGGCGGTGAAATTATCCATAATTTTGCCCTGGCCATGATCATCGGTGTGGTCATCGGAACCTTTTCCTCCATCTTTGTTGCAACCCCCATTGTGCTTGCAGCCCAGAACAAAGGATAAATCCATGTTTCCGGCAAAACGATTTAAGATTCTTGTTGTTTTTCTTAGCCTTGCCCTTTTGGTGTTTCCCTCATGTTCAACCCTTGACTATTTTAAGTCAAAACCTGAGCAAACGGAAAATGCAGATACCGCAACCGGCCAGACAGAGACTAACGCTTTAGACGCCGCTTTTGAAGATACCACAAGTGTGGATACGACTGAGGTAGAAGTCAAAGACACTCATATTGAAAATCTTGAAGATAAAATCGTTTTGCTGGAAAATAAGGTCAGCACATTAGAAAGCCAGGTGGCCGGACAGAAAAAGGTGATATACACCGTTGAATATTCTGATCCGGCCCAACTTTATAAAGAGGCCCGTACGCTGCTGCTTGCAAATGACATTGACAATGCCGCAGATCTCTTTTCCACCTTTGCCAAGAAGCACCCCGACCATGCCCTGGCAGACAATGCCATGTACTGGCTGGGGGAATGCCATTATACCACGGGCAAATACCAAACAGCGGTTACCGTGTTCAAGGATCTTGTCAAAACATATCCCAAGGCGGAAAAGGTGCCTGATGCCATGCTAAAGACCGGCTACGCCTATCTGTCCATGGATGATGTAAACCGGGCCAGTCATTTTCTCAAACAGGTCATCAAAAAATACCCGTTTTCACCTGCAGCTGAAAAAGCTCATGACAAACTAAAGGACTTTCAATAGCCATTTTGGAATGGATCCTCATACGGATAAATATCTGCCCTGGTTTATACTCAAAGAACTCCCTTTGCTTAGCGATCGGCTGCTCAAGCGTCTGATCCAAGCACTCAAAACCCCTGAAGCCATTCTCAATGCCCATCCTAAAACCCTTGCTACTGTGAAGGGACTGGGTCCCAAGACCATCAAGGCCATTACAGGCCACCGAAAATACAGGGACAAGGCCCGGACTGCATTGGATCCGATTCTCGCAAGTGAACTAAAAATAACCGTTCTTACCGACGCTCAATATCCAGGCTTACTCAAAGAGATTTCAGATCCCCCCCCTTTCTTGATTTATGACGGTCACCTGGATGCCAATGCCGGATGTGTCTCCATCGTGGGATCCAGAAAAGCAACCCGGTACGGACTAGACACAGCCGCACACCTGGCTAACAAACTTGCATCCAAAGGATTTACCGTGGTCAGCGGTATGGCCTTGGGGATAGATACTGCAGCCCACCTCGGGGCATTGAACGCATCAGGAAAAACCCTGGCCGTAATGGGATCGGGTATGGGACATATTTACCCCAGACAAAACCGTAAGCTCTACCAGCGGATAAGGGAGAACGGGGCTGTCCTGACAGAGTTTAACATGGATACACCTCCCCTGCCCGCTCATTTCCCACAGCGGAACCGCATAATTGCAGGATTGTCTGCCGGCACGATTGTAGTGGAGGCTGCGCAAAAAAGCGGTTCTCTGATCACTGCCAGGCTGGCGGGGGAGTATAACAGAGAGGTATTTGCCGTGCCCGGCAGTATCAAATCTTTCAACAGCCGAGGTACCCACTCCCTGATAAGACAAGGTGCCAGGCTTGTTGAAAATGAAATGGATATTATTGATGAGCTCCATCAATTTGTCCATTTTGAACCTGTATCTGGTACCAGCGACCCTTCATCAAAAAAAGCCATCCCTATCATGGACAAAGTCAGAACGATGGTATATAAACATCTGGATTCTTATCCAAAACATATCGATACGATCATAGAGTTCACCGGAATGAAGAGCAGTGCAATCAATGCTGCGTTACTTGACATGGAATTGTCAGGCCTTATAGTACGTCATCCGGGAAACTATTTTTCAAAATCGGAGGAATAAAATTGGCAAAACCACTTATTATTGTTGAGTCACCAACCAAAATCAAAACCCTGCAAAAGTACGTCGGAAAGGGCTATAATGTTGCCGCCAGCGCCGGTCACATCCGTGATCTTCCGGTGAAGAACCTTGGGATTGATGTGGATGACAATTTTAAGGCAGAATACGTCAACATCAAAGACAAAGCCAAAGTTATCTCCAACCTGAAGAAAATAGCCAAGGGCACCGATGATGTTTTTCTGGCCCCTGACCCTGACCGTGAAGGGGAGGCCATTGCCTTCCACATCATGGATATCCTGAAGAAAAAAGGACGTAAATTTCACAGGGTTCTTATCCACGAGCTGACAAAAAAGGGGATTACCGAGGCCCTTGAAAAAAAACTTGAACCCGATGCCCAGAAATACGACGCCCAGCAGGCCCGCCGTAAGCTTGACCGCCTGGTTGGGTATCAGATCTCTCCGATACTCTGGCAAAAGGTACAACGGGGCTTAAGTGCCGGCAGAGTCCAGTCGGTTGCCGTAAAAATAATCTGTGACCGGGAACGGGAAATCCGGGAGTTTGATCCGGAAGAGTACTGGACCATCACTTCCGACCTCCTGAACCATGCACCGCCGGAGTTCAATGCAGCCCTTGCAAAAATCAACAATAAAAAGGCCAAAATATCCAATGAGGAACAGGCTATGGCCATTGTTTCCGACTTGGAGCAGGCCCAGTTTATTGTTGATGAAATTAAAAAGAAAACCGTAAAGCGAAATCCCCAGCCACCGTTTATCACCAGTAAACTTCAGCAGGATGCCATCAACCGTCTGCGGTTTTCCGCTAAAAAAACCATGGTAGTCGCCCAGCAGCTTTACGAGGGGATTGAGATCGGCACAGAAGGTCCCGAAGGTCTGATCACTTATATGCGTACTGACTCCATCAGGATTGCTCCGGAAGCTGCAGAAGAAGCCCAGGCTCTGATTTCTAAAGATTACGGACCTGAATACGCTTTGAAAACCCCCCGGGCTTTTAAAAACAAAAACAAGACACAGGATGCCCATGAAGCCATCCGGCCTACATCGGTTTACAATACCCCGGCCAAACTGAAAACCTATATGTCCGAGGACCAATTCAAACTTTACGACTTGATCTGGAAACGTTTTGTCGCCTCCCAAATGGCCCAGGCCCTGATTGATCAGAAATCCATTCTCATTAAAGCCACGGAGAAGTATCTTTTTTCAGTATCCGGCTCCACAGTTAAATTTGACGGATTTATGCGGCTTTATGCCACGGAAGAAAAAACCAAGGAGAAAGATATTCAGTCCCTGCCTCCGGTTGAGGAAGGCACGCTGCTGTCCACCCTGAAGATCAATCCCAAACAGCACTTTACCAAACCACCTCCCAGATATTCAGAGGCCTCGCTGGTCAAAGAACTGGAGAAAAACGGAATAGGAAGACCATCTACATATGCCTCCATCCTTAGTGTTATCCAGGACAAGGGATATTCCGAGCTGATTAAGCGGTACTTTGTGCCTAGTGAACTTGGATTCATCGTGAATGACCTGCTGGTTGATTCTTTTCCTACCCTTTTGGACATTTCTTTTACCGCTCAGATGGAGACCAATCTGGATGACGTGGAAAGCGGCAAACTGTTAGAAAGAGAACTGCTCAAAAAGTTTTATGACGATTTTAAAACCACCCTGGACAACGCCAAGGACAATATGGTCAGCGTCAAGGGTGTTGGCGTGGAAACCGGTATCAGTTGTCCTTTGTGCAGTAAATCCGTGAATATTAAAATCGGCAGGAACGGCCATTTTCTTGCCTGTACCGGCTATCCGGACTGTGCCTTTACAAGTAATTATCTAAGAGATGAAAAGGGCAATATTTCCATAGTTGAAAAGCTTCCGGACAGTGAACCTATTAAGGACTGCCCGAAATGCAGCGAACCTATGGTTCAGAAAGACGGCCGGTTCGGACTGTTTCTGGCCTGTACCGGATATCCGGAATGTAAACACACCGAATCAGTAGGTCTGGATAATTCAACTACAGATACGGGAGTGTCATGTCCTGAAAAGGGATGTGAGGGTACCATTGTGGAGAAGAAATCCAAACGGGGAAAACTCTTCTTTGGTTGTTCAAAATACCCGGACTGTACCTTTGCCTCCTGGGACAAACCCGTATCCCGGGCCTGCCCCGAATGCGAATCCGCATATCTGGTAGCGAAAGAAACAAAACGAGATGGTAAATTTGTAAAATGTCCGGTAAAAGGCTGCGGATTCAAAGAAAGCATTATTTCCGAAGAGAAAGATGCCTGAACAAGAGTATCATTTTTAAAGAAATCTAAATTTTAAGAAAAATCCCGGATTAGACCGTTAGCCGTACCCATTTTTGAATAGCGGCAAATACCACTTCCCGCTTGATGGGTTTTGTCAAAAAGTCATTCATGCCTGCCTGTTTGCACCTGCGTTTAAAATCATCCAGCACATTGGCAGTCAGGGCAAGAATAGGAATAGGATCAATCCCCTTGTCCCGTTCATGGGAGCGGATTTGTTCAGTGGCCTCAAACCCGTCCATCACCGGCATATTGATATCCATAAGCACCAGGTCATACTGGTCAGGGGCCAGCACATACGCGGTCAATGCTTCTTTCCCGTGCCTGGCGATTTCCACCTGATACCCGGCTCGTGTCAACATAAGCATTGCCATTTTTTGATTTACAGGATTATCTTCCACCAGAAGAATCACGGCATCCATTTTTTTGTTTTCAGACAGGGAATGGGCTGTGAGCATGGCTTCGGGCCCGCAGGTACTTGGTTTATCCTGGCATGTGCCCATGATATGGGCCGCCATCTCAAGTAAAATATCCTTTCGGGCCGGTTTCGGAATAAACCCTCTGAAGCCGCTTTCGTCAAAAATCCGGGCAATCCCGGGAAAGGGAACAGCACAAGCCATCCAGTTAAAAGGAAAGTTCCCGGGTGCCGTTCCTTTCATCAATGCCGGAATTTCATGGGTTCCCGGTTTTATAGACTTACCGAAATCGAGAATCCCAAGGTCATATCCGGCAATGCCTGCCGAAGGATCGGTAAGTTCACTTAGAATCAAAGGCAGCTGGCCAAGGCTTTTCACATCCACCGTCATGCCGGCTGAGGTCAAAAGGTGGGCCATAATTTGAGAGGCATCAGATCCTGTGGACACCACAAGAACATTTTTCCCCTTAAGTCCGGCCGGCCGTATCCGTCTTCTTGGTTCAATCTCACCGGTTTTAAGCAGGGCGTTAAAATAAAAGGCCGACCCTGTTCCCTTAACAGATTCCACCCAGAGATCCCCGCCCATCTTCCTGGCAATATTCCGGCTGATGGCAAGCCCTAAACCTGTTCCCCCGTAACGGTTGGTGATATCATCTTCACTTTGGATAAACGGTTCGAAAATGGCCGTATAATTTTCAGGCGAGATGCCGATCCCTGTATCGGCAACAGATACGGTCAGCAAGGTGTGTGACGCTTCAACACTTTCAGCATCCAGACTCAGGGTGATACTGCCCCTGGGGGTGAATTTCACCGCGTTTCCCAATAGATTCAGCAATACCTGGCGGAACCTGTGTGGGTCTCCGACCACTTTGCCGGGAACGGCATCTGAGATCCTGCACAAAAGCTCCACACGAGATTCATCCACCTGGGTCCTGACTACATCAATGGTATCAAAACAAAGGACCTCAGGATCAAAGGCCATGGCTTCAAGAAAAAGCTTACCCGATTCAACCTTTGAAAAATCAAGGATATCGTTGACCACAGACAACAGAGTATCACAGGAGAATTTGGCACTTTCCAGAAATGATTTTTGTTCTTTATCCAGGGTGGTGTCCATGAGCATATCCGTATACCCGACAATCCCGTTCAAAGGGGTCCGGATTTCATGGCTCATGGCTGCTAAGAAAAAGGTCTTTGCCTTAGAGGCTTCCTTGGCATCCTCTGCCAGACGGTTTGCCCGTTCCATGGCCTGGCGTAGCTGTTCGTTGGTCTGTTCCAGGTCGATGAGATAGCTTTTTTCTCTGGCAATCCGTTTAATTCTGGCCAGGGTGGAATTGATATTAAAGGGTTTTGTCATGTAATCCGAGGCACCGGCATCCATGATATCCACATAGGAATATTCCGAGGCATACCCGGTCATGATGATGAAATCAATTGAAGGATTAAATTCTTTGACCTTTTTTAACAACTCAATTCCATCCATCCCGGGCATGGAAATATCAGATATCACCAGATCAAAATCAGGTTCATCGTCATCGTGGATGATTTCCCATGCCTTTTCTGCGTCCGGCATTTCTTTACAGACAAATCCTGCCCGGCCAAGGGCCTTGGTCAACAGAATCCTCAGACTAGGCTCATCATCTACGACCAGAATCCGCTGAATGGGCAAATCCTGTTTTATGTCAGACTTTTTATTCATTGACTGAGTTAATCAACTATTCACTTACCCGTTCTACATATACCCGGGTACGTGTGTCGATTTTGATCAATTGTCCTTCGTTCACAAAAGGAGGGACCTGAATATCAAACCCGGTTTCAAGTGTGGCAGGTTTTGTATCACCGGTGGCTGTATCCCCTTTGGCCCATGGTTCAGCCGTGACAATTCTAAGTACCACAAAGTTTGGTAAGGTCACACCAATGGGGTTTCCGTTGTGCAGGAGTACGGTGCATACGGTGTTATCCTTGAGAAGGTCGATACTGTCTCCCAAATGCTCCTCTGTCAAAAAAATCTGTTCATAATTAGTTGAGTTCATAAAACACCAGGAATCTTTATCCGAATAAAGATATTCCATATCCACTTCTTCAAGATCTGCCTTTTCGAATTTATCTCCTGACCGATAGGTCCTTTCAAACCCGGACCCGTTGATCATATTTTTAAGCTTACACTTATACAGGGACTGACCTTTTCCCGGTTTTTTAAACTCAAACGCGGTGATCACATGGGGAAACCCGTCAATCTCAATTTTAAGGCCTTTTCTCAAATCACTGGCTAAATACATCCATTGCTCCTAATTGTTATGAAATTACTTTTGTTATCAAAGTGTTCCTAATAAAGCATAATAAGGGGATATTGGCAAGATCCACTTAAAAACAACTTGCTTTTTTAGGCGGTTTGTAGGAAAATTTCTCGATTTAGAATTTTAAACCTTTGTAGGATATAAATCATGATCATTGTAATTGATTTCGGATCACAATTCAATCAGCTTATTGCCCGGCGTGTCAGGGAAAACAACATCTACTGCCAGGTGGAACCGGCTGATATTTCCATTGATAAAATTAAAGGAATGAACCCAACGGGCATTATCCTGTCCGGCGGACCTTCATCCATTTATGAAGAAAACAGCCCCACCATTGATGCTAAAATTTTTGACTTAGGCGTTCCTGTTTTGGGGATTTGCTATGGCATGCACTACATGGTGCAGACGCTGGGCGGCAACATTAAAAGTGCAGACAAACGGGAATACGGATTTGCCGAACTCACGATTAAAGACGCTGCTGATCCATTGTTCAAGGACATGGATAACAAATTCCAGTGTTGGATGAGCCACGGGGATTCTGCCGAGCAATTGCCTGATGGCTTCGTTGTTACTGCGTCCACAGACAATACCAAGGTTGCGGCCATTGCCAACCATGAAAAGAAATTTTACGGTCTCCAGCTCCACCCTGAGGTGGAACACTCGGTCAACGGTTCCCTTATGATCCGTCATTTTCTCTTTGACGTCTGCAAATGTGAACAGAACTGGACCATGAAATCATTCTCAGACGGTGCCATTGCCCAGATCAAGGATGCTGTTGGAGATAAAAAAGTGATCATGGGCCTGTCCGGTGGTGTGGACTCTTCTGTAGCAGCCACCCTGATTCACAAGGCTGTGGGCAAAAGCCTTTACTGCATCTTTGTGGACAACGGGCTTCTGCGACACAATGAAAAAGAAAATCTGGAAAAAAGCCTGACCAGCAACCTTTCCATGAACATCAAATTTGTGGATGCCAGGGAAAAGTTTCTCACTGCCCTTGAAGGGGTGACAGATCCTGAGAAAAAGCGGAAGATCATCGGCAATCTTTTTATTGAGGTATTTGATGCCGAGGCAAAAAAAATAGATGGTGCCGAATTCCTGGGTCAGGGAACTTTGTACCCGGATATCATAGAATCAAAATCAGCATTTGGCGGCCCCACGTCCATTATCAAATCCCATCACAATGTTGGCGGGCTACCTGAAGAGATGAATCTCAAACTCATTGAACCCCTTCAGTTGCTGTTCAAGGATGAAGTCAGAAAATTAGGATTAGAACTTGGGATCAATGAAGAACTGGTCTGGCGCCAGCCCTTTCCAGGACCAGGGTTAGCCATCCGGATCATGGGGAATATTACCGAGGACCGCCTTGAGGTTTTAAGAAAGGCAGACACCATTCTTCTGGAAGAGATCCGGGAAGCCGGTCTTTATAGAAAACTGTGGCAATCATTTGTCGTACTCCTGCCGGTGAAAAGTGTCGGCGTCATGGGAGACAAACGTACCTTTGCCAATTGCGTTGCCATCCGTGCGGTCACTTCCAATGATGCCATGACTGCAGACTGGGCCAAACTACCCCATGATCTCTTAGGTAAAATATCCAACAGGATCATTAACGAAGTGGACAAAATCAACCGGGTTGTCTTTGACATTACGTCCAAACCTCCCGGCACCATTGAATGGGAATAAATCCTATACAGGATAAGACTTTACATGGACGACAACAGCCTTCAGGACTATAGGAGCGATGTATCGCAGCTCCCAGAAGATGACAACAGCGACGCGGATATCCAGCAGGCCTCAATGTACCATCAGGAAATCAATACCCTGAAAATTGAGAAACTTTCACAACGGATAACCATCATTACCATCATTCTCCCCTGCATTATCATTGCAGTACTGGCATTTGCCTATTTTGATATGAAAGAACGGGTGGTGGACGTGGATGAAACAAAAGGCACCCAGGTAACACAGATGGCTAAAAAGCTTGAAGAAAAGCTGAATGCACTGGATGTCCGCATTGCCAAAGCCAAATTTGAACTGGACGAAAAACTGCCTGCCGTGGACAAGCGCAGCCAGTCCCTTGAGAATCAACTGGCTAAAATCTCGTCTGCGAAGGCTGATCTCAAAGCCATGGACACTGCGGTGGCCAAGCTTGAAAAACGGATCAAAACCAATGCAGGAAAGGACAAAACCACTCTGGCTACCATGGACCGGATCAACCGGGAACTGCTTTCCGCCATAAAAGAGAATGATGTCCGTTTCAAATCCCAGGCTGACCAGATCAAAGAAGAGATGCAATTATTTAAGGAAGAGTTCGATGCAAGGCTTATGGAGCTCTTAGCCTATGAGCAGCAGATTGCCCAGTTAAACAAAAACACAAGCCTCTTTGACAAGCGCTTAAAAACCCTGAAACAGGATACGGATCTGGCCCGCGCCCGCAGTCTTGACCAGATGCGTCTGTCCCTGGAAAAGATGATTCAGGATTTGGATAAAAAAATCCAGAGTCAGTTGTCCGGCAAACCTGTAGCGGCCGGATCGTCCGCTGCTTCCGGAGGTCAGGAGGCAGCAACAAGCCCGACGGCCACGCCTTCGGCTGCAGTCAAACCTGCAACAGAAAAACCAGCCATTACCAAACCTGTTCCCCAACTGGATACCGGGAGTACGGGTTCCTCATCCATTTTAGAGGAAACACTTACCCAATAAAGGCTGATGACATCTTTTGCGCCCGATGACATATCTATAGCAAATAACAAAAATATGTTCCGTTATGACCAGGAGTGCAGCACAACAACAAAGCGATTCAAGGCTGTACAGGTAGCGTTATTTGCTGGTTAAACCCGTGGTGCTGGAGAATCTTGAATCGGAATATAATTTTGAGAATCGCTATATGCCACCTAATGAAAAAGGACGGCTTCATACAGAAGAACAGCTTATCAATCATGCCCTGGACTTCAGTGCCGCATATATGGCGGTTCAGTATCTGGCCACCCATATCACCGATTACCCTGAGACCATTACCAGCCAGACTATTGAAGCACTGGTCACAATATTAGAATCCGACAGGTTTTCCGAACAAAAACAAATCCTGTTCCTGTACATCGAGACTGCTGACACCATGGTATCCATGGCCCGTCAACAGCAGCATTCTGTTTCCTGTTCTATTCTCCCCAGGCTGCAGACTCTGCTGTCCGGATCTTCAGGCCAGCGGCTCCGCGCTGTTGGTCAGGCTCTGGGCAAACTGCCTGTTCGCCTCTGCGGTCCTGAACAAAGAGAACTCACAGACTCAGAGCCCATGCCCATCGAACTTGCGGACCTTATGCCCAGTCTCGGGCAGACAGATTCTTCAACTTTTGTCTGGAAAGGGCGCAGCCTGGTTATCCTAAACAGGAACCGTCCCTGTGGTGTGATTAAGTTTGCTAAATCCCAAAACAATGCGGCAGAACTAATCCAGGAGGTCAGGTGGCTTGCATACCTGAATAATAACACGATCTGCATCGAAGAATCGTTTCAGGTTCCAATTCCCGTAAAACTCAGTGGCCGAATTCTATTTCAACTGTCCTCGCCTCTGCCCGGCAACGGACCTGCGGGTATCTACAAAGGTATCTGCATTGCCTTTATCCCCTGTCCGGGTTATTTTGACTACCCCAACGAGCATGTGGCCAAATGGTCTTCAAATCAAATAGAAACGCTGTTTTTTAAAAATGCCCGGCTCCTGGGCTCGCTCACTGCCAAAGGAATTTTTCATACCGCGTTAATACCTTTGTTCCACAACCGTGTCCAACGGGGGCGGCGCAATGATAACGGGGCGTATCTATGGGAGCATGGCGGACGGCTTGACCAATGGCTGGATTCCTGCCGTTTCCCCAATTTTGCGGCATCCGGTCTGAGGGATTTTGAACACCTGACCCAGGTTAAGAACAGCCGGCAACTGCGGCACTATATCGGAGAACATCTGTTAAGCTTTACCCTGGTGATAGGCAGTTATTTCAGGAACCATGATCCCATCCGCCGGGGAAAAGATAAAAACCAATGCCCCAGCGATACCAGGGATCTGTTTTCCCGGACATTGTTCAGTAAATTGCTTATAGGCGTCAGCCACTCCTATTTCCAGGGACTTGTACAGCAAAGCTTTCCTTCCAGCTTAACATCTCACCTTTCCCGGCGGGCCTGCGAATTGACCAATGAGTTGATCGGAACCATGGGTAGGGATGAAAACATGGAAGAAACGCTCAGGATAAGAGATCAGGCCCGGATGACTAATGCAGACTTCAGACAATTCTTAAAGGAAAGGGGAATCACTGAGGTCCCCGTAAAGGGAGAAACGGATCTTATTCTTGAAACCGGGCCCCATTTAGGCGGATTCAATCAGCCTATTTCAGTTCCGGGACTGATTGATTATCTCTTCTGGTTTTCCGCCCTCTGTGTTTCCCATTGTTTTATCAAGGAAAACAAGTTGAAAGCATAACGGAATTGGGGTATATTCGTGACATTGGGTATATAATCATAAAGGAACTGACATGTCCAAACAACACCCTGAATGCCCGCTCTATAACCACGCGACCTGTAAAGAGCTTCACAACCCAAAACTGTGCGCCATTATCCGTGACGACAAAGTCTGCTTAAAAAAACAGCAAAAACCCAAAAAAGAATGTGCAAAAACCGAAGAACTACCGGACTAGAAGCCTGTCTCCCGGATGAATCACTTTTTTATAGGAAAAGCTATTCAACCTCAGAAGGGCAGATAATGTCATATCATAATGCTTGGCAATGCCGATCAGGCTCTCTCCCGATTTAACTACATGAAATCTTACCTTATCCTGCTTTTTCCAGGCCTTGTGCAGGTCTGAAAAACGGGATTTAAATCCTTTTTCTCTCCCGGAAGGTACCAGCACTGTTGTTTTGCTTCCCTCAAGATAATATCCCCTTATCTGAGGATTATAATCTTTCAGAGTCTTGAATGAAACATTTGCAGCTTGGGCTATAAGGGATAGAGGAATTTCCTGATTCATGGAAAAATTTATTTTTGAATAGGAAAACACCGGGTAAAGGTCTCTGGGCTGAATATAAAACCCATAGACTTCAGGATGTTCAAGGATCAGTTTGGCAGCAACGATTTTCAACACATACCGCTGAGTCTCCAAAGGCAGATACAGAGAGAAAAAATCCCGGGTCTCCTGAGCTTCAATCTCGGTGTTTAATCCGAATTCCCCCATATTATAAGCGGCAAGCGCCAAAAGATAAGATCCGAATTCCGTATTGAGTTTTTTCAAATATAGACTGGCTGCCCGGGTTGACGTGAACAGATTCCTGCGTTCATCAATTTTATTGTCAATGCGCAGTCCGTATCGGAGACCTGTGCTTTTGAGAAACTGCCAATACCCCACGGCCCCTTTACCGGACCTGCTGTGGGGACGAAGAGCGCTTTCAACGATAGGTACATATTTTAGATCACGGGGCAATTTCTCTTCTTTAAGAATCGTTTCAATAAGGGGAAAGTACCGGTGGGCCCGTTTGAGCCAGAGGATAACCTGGGGCCTGTTCCAGACAGCCAGCATCACCTCTTTTTCAAGCCGTTCCCGAACTTCGGCCTGTCCATGGGGAATCTTTTCACCGCACAACCTAATATCCCCTGAAAATCGTACCGTCTCCAGCAAGGACGGTATGCTACGCGTATCAATTTGTCTGATTACTTTGTCTTTTGCCAACAAAGGAATAGTTGGCATGATAATAAAGAGGCTGACCATTAAAATAAGAAAACGCAATCGTATCTCCGAAAAAAAGTGCAGGTTGAATTTCATCATCATTCGAGCCGATATCATGACATCATCTAATTAAAAAATCAAGAATGGGCAAACAGATCTGAGTAAAATACCTGGCAGTTTGCCTTCTATTTTACCTGCAAGTTTACCTAACATTTTACTCAGGCTATTGACAAAACCCCTGCTCCTGGCCTAATTAAGCCATAAAATTACTGAAAATAATTGACGAACTGCCTATAATTAACTACAACAATACGAGTTAACATCGAAATTGGGATCACCGGAATAAAAAATGCCTACGTCTTTCTCTTTAAATTTTGTTAAAATGATTGCCTTTTCAGCAGTGCTGGCACTTATTCTGTCGCTTGCCGGACGTCAGGCAGGGTTTATCACATACGGATTGCTCAACCCCGCAAAGGAACTTCCTGCATTCAATGAAACGGTGTTACCCTATAAAAAGCAGGTCGTAGCAGCACCAGTAAAACCAACACCAGTAAAACCGACACCAGCTAAACCCAAGCCCACCTCGGCTGTTGTTAAAAAATCTGTACCTGTTCACAAAAAAGGACCGATGCCTACCTCTGCCATAAAACCGGTTGCCTTGATTCAGGAAACCCCGAAGAAATCACCAAATCCGGGTATCAGAGCTAAAAAACAATCAACTCCCCTTCCCAATGTTATTGAGTTGGATGCAGACCCGACAAAGAAGCCGGTGATTGACACCTCAGGGGTATATGCCATTCAAACGGGTGTGTTTACGGCCAGAAAAAATGCCGAAGAGAATTCAGATGCATTCAGAATGAAGGGGTACTCTCCTTCAACCGTTATTTTATCCTGTGACGGAGGTTCAAAAATTTATGCCATCCGAATTGGACGCTTTTCAGATAAGGCAGAGGCAAAAACCGCCTTTACCAATTTTCAAAAGAGAGAGTGCAAGGATGCCATTCTGGTTCCCCTTTACAGCAAACAGGGCCTGATGTCATTCTGCAAGAAAAAATAAATCCATCAACAAACCCGGCGGTAACGATCCCGGCGACTACAAACCCAGCGGTAACAATCCAGGCTGCAACCATCCAGCCAATTACAGAAACCAGAACCCAATATACGTAATTGCCAAGAAAATCCCGGCAATTCCGAAATACCAGGCAGGGGAAAACAGAAAGGGAAAACTGCGGCTGTCTTCGGGTATGACGATCTGTGGCGCAATTTCACCGGTCTCGATTTTCTGTTCAAGGCTTTTCTTGTAATCGGCTATAACAATGGGGTCATCAATGTATTTGCCCAGGAATCCATGCTTGAGGCAGAAATAATATATTTCAAACACAAACAGGGTAATCTCCGGTTTTTTAAGAATATGATCAAGGGTATCATAAAAGAGATTCCCCCCGTCATCTATGTCGAACAGCTCTTTTTGAAGCAGGGGCCAACTCAACTGGGCCTTATCCAGAACATTGGTCTGAATGTTTTCGTCAATATATATTACAATGGCAAACAGGACATAATAACTCTCCTGATCCGTTAAACGGTCAGCCAGGTCAATGCGAAGCAGATCAAGCTGTTTTCTGATGGTTTCCCTGACCTGGAGAATATTATTATCCGGGTTATCAATGATATCCTCCGCTTCCAGACTTTCACTGGATAGAAACTCATCAATACCGGCATCCATCCTGGTGAAAAGTTCAGCTACGTTTTTCCAGAGTTTTTTTTCCATATATCCCTTTTTATTTTCACATCTCATCTCATTTTTATGTAAGCCAAATTCTCCGGGCACTTTCAATTAATGTATTTTATTTTTATTTCCACAGCGGCCTGGGACATCCAGCAGTCAAGCATTCTTTCCACCTGATCGGCAAAAGTCTTGACCATTGGCCTGACATAGGCCGAGCACTCCTGAAAATGAAGATGATAAATATATTTTAATGTATTGCCCGACGGTGTCTGGACCTTGGCCTCTTCGACACGGATACCCTTAAACAGGCTTTTGATCTGTTTAAAACTCCCCTTAAATACGCTCCCCTGGACCTGCAGCAGGCTTAAGATATCGTCATAATCAAACCGTGCCTTATGACGCAGGGACAGCAAATACATGAAGACATCCATATCCTCATGAAAGACATTGGCCGCATGGCCCGTCATATTGTCTGCCTTCCGCCATCTGATCCCCGGGATATGTCTGGAATACGCCTTGACAGAAAGCCGTTGCCCGAGTTTCTCTGAAAAATCCGGCTGTATCCACTGGGCATCCACAACAACAGTGACCGGATCCACAAAGGCTTCCGGATAATGAAGGTTTATGGCGTGGGTATTTTTTTCCGAAGTCTCACCGTATTCAATTTCATAAGAGCCTTCTCCCCCTGCCAGAACCCCTGGACGCAGTGTCGTGGTGCTGCCGTTAAGAACTTTATAGACTCCAGTGATATGCTGAAGCTCGTACCTGGCCTCTTTTTCAGGATGACGTATACCTAACCGTTCCTGAGTCCCATCATAAAGCACAGGCTCTGCCGAGGCTTTTTTCAGGTTTTCCACAGGTACGGCAAAGGGAGTGAACATGTCTTTATTGATAATGAGTTTAGAGGGCCAACGGTCTGTGAGATCCAGGCAAATGGTAAATTGCTTCCAGGCCCTTTGTACCTCCGGTACATCCAGGTGCATGAACAATTCCTGTGACGGGAAATGAAAGAAAAAACGGGATTCCTGGATGGGATGCATCAGGGGTTCGGTATCTGCTTTACTGCTTTTTTCACTATGGTTTCCAAAATCAACCTTAATTGGCGTACCGCTGGTATTTTCATCCACACGGTTGTCAAAGGTGATAAATGCTGATTTCAAGGCACTTTTTAAATTATCCAGAACATAGAGGGAATTCTGGTAATCGTTGAGATAATCAATGTAAAGAGAGAGTCGCCCGATGTCATCTTTACGCGGATACATGGATGAAAACCGTATCATCAGGCGATACCCCTTTGAAGGCATGGCAATCAATTTTGCAGCGGACAGCTTTATAGGCAAAACCGTCAATTCCTCCATGGTCCTGTAAAGAGCATTGTCTCCGGTATCTGTGGAGAAAAGGAATTCAGTCCCCCTGGGAAAGACAGCCTTTTCCTGCAAATGCCCGGTGGTCTCTGCCTGCACAATTCCCATTGAAGGAATGGGGGACAAAAGAAATGAAAATACCTGCTGAAACAGCCTCAGCCGTGCCGATGTAATATTTTTTGTACTGGCCAGATGGGTCCGGGCGGAAAAAAAAGCCATGGCTTCAATCAGGCGTCTTACATCAGGATCTTCCCGGTCAAGGGAGAGCCCTGAGTGTTCAGATGCATAGGCAATCCGGAAATTGTCCAGATCGTTCATGGTTTCCAGAAACGCTTTGTATAAGGTGTCGTTGTAATCCATTATCCGATACTTATTAAACTCCCGCTGACCGTGGTTGTGGCTGAGCTTTTAAGGGTAGAGGTGGCACCTTCGAGACTCAGGGTGCCGTCGGCTTTAACACTGACCGATGCCCCATCAACGCTGGCACTGGATGTTCCCGACAGACTGGCACTGGATCCAGCGTCAAGGGAGACGTTGGAATCAGCCGATGCACTTATATTGGTAGCGGATACGGACACGTCACCTGAACTGCCTTCAACATCAACTTCGCTTCCGGTCAGGGCCATGCTGGAATCGGAAGTCGCAGTCATTTTCGCACTTGAAGTGACGGTTAAATCATCACTGGAGGTGATATCAAATTTTGCCTCACTCTCCATGGATGTATCACTGGAGGATTTGCATGTAATGGTCTCGGCATCCACCACAAAATCTTTACATGAGATGGTGATACTGTCCGTGGCCTGGGTGATGGTGGAGGTTTCATCACTACCGGCACAGGTTGTGGTAATATTGGTACCGTCAAACACCATGGTTTGTGTGATACTGTCATCAGCATTTTCAACTGTAACAGTGACACCGTCGGTTTTGTGTAACTCTATTTTACATACAAGACTCATGGGCTGATTTCTTCCATATAAAAGGGTGGTTTAATCTATGAGGAAACTATTCATAATTGAATCAAAAACCATATTCAGGGATTTTTTTTCATCCTTTACCGTGCACTTTATCTTAAATGACAATTGAAACAATGACTTTGAATCCACGCTTTCGATGTCGTCGACAGTCAAACGGGGCTCATAGGTTTCAATGTTCCGGATCACCTCTTCCATGACAATTTTAATAATCCCCTCTTTACTGTTAAACTCATTCAAATCCCTTATACCGTAATCTTCCAGAATTGACCCGTAGCAATTTTTGGTATTTAAAATATTGTTCAGATTCTGAATAATATCCTCATACTTGTCAGGGGAAAGTTTTCGTTTTTCCGAAGGAATGAATTTGTTCATAAATGCCATGGGTACCCTCTATCTCCAGTATAAAAAGCATTCTACGTTTTGCAGCTTACTTTTTCTGTAAAATGCTATGGAGAGGTCCCGCAGTGCATAATCCCATTCCTCACCTTCGATGATCTTGAAAAATTCTACTTCTGCACCAAAGGAATGCTGGAACGGGGGACGCTTGACCTTTTTCAAAGGCAGGCCTGGAAGTGAAATCCGATGAATCATTGAAATTCTGGACATGCTTCCCAATTTTAAATCAGACAGATCCAGTTGATCGCCAACATGGCCTTTCTGGATTAAAAAATACGCTTCCTGGGCCGAACGGATTTCAGCAGGCAGATTCAAATGAAAAATTCCGTCCTTATACTCAAAGGAGAGATACGGCGACTTGGATTCCATCATCTTCATCTGCTGGATCAGGGGATTGGCCAGTCGGTTGAGACAAACTGCCAATTGGTCGTGTTTGTACGGCAGAGTGCTGTTTTCCGGTATGATCTTTTTATAGTAACAGATTTCTGCATAAAAATCGTTTAAGGCTTCGTAAAGGTAATAGGGGTGGCAGTTTATCTGGGATTTTATATTGGCCAGCAGCCGCTGCATTTTAAGGCTGCTTTTCATACACATCTTGATGCTGGTCAGGGCATCTCCGCTCAGATAACCGGCAGCTTCCATGGCAAGATTGTAATGAAAAAATTCTAGAACTTCGATGAGTTCGTCCAGTTTTTTCTCAAAAAATGGTGTCGTGCCCATTTGGAGCAAGGGCGGGATATACTCTTGAGAAAGATGCCAAACATCATCCGGATCTTTTTCAAAGGTGGCAAGCTTTATGGACTCATGAATCCCACGTGTGCTCTGTTCCGAAGACAGAACCAGATCATAAAAGTCTTTCGGCACATCAGGTACACTATCCTGCCATCCGTCCCCTTCCCCGTCATCGTCCTGTCTTCGTTTGCCCCGTACAAAATGGCAGTAAACTGAAACCGTTGTGCTGCCCACAAGTCCGATGTTAAACGGGGAGACCCGGGTATTTTCAGGTATGTTCAACAAAAGCCCGGACGGCATGACCAGCGTCATCTTGCTGATGGATAACACGCCTTCTGTTATCAGGGAATCATTCCACTCAAGCTGGCTGATTCCGAAAAAGGGCATACCAGCGGATTTAAATCTGAGAACGGTATCCCTTAAGAGGGATTCTTCCTGGGCAACAAAAAATTCAGGCAGAATACTCTGCCCCATTTTCCAGTGAACCCTTGCCAATGTATCTGCCATCAATCTCCTGCCCAAAAAAAAGGTAATTGAAAAACCCGGGATCTGTTTTCATGAGAAAAAGATCCCGGATCTTATACACGATTGTTCCTTAACCGATCGGAACGCCCCATTTTTTTACAAACTTATCCGTATCGGAAACCGCCACATGAATATCCTGCTCTGAATCAGCGGGCATAATAGAGATGTTCATATGAAAGTTAAGGGGGTTGCGTACTTCCATGCTCGGGTCCGTGTCGATGGACAGAACCAGATCCCCGCCGCTGGTTTCCACAAGACCGTTGAGAGTGGTCTCGTTGGCATGAAAGGCCTTATAGTATTTTTTAGCAGCGTTATCGTATTTATATACAATATACTGAAACTCCACTGCAGTACTGTCAAGCGTGTTCAGGGTCAACCCTGCAAGCCCTGTCTGGCTGGCGTTGGAGACTTTGGCATCAAAAGTCATACCGTGGGCATACCCGCCCTGCCAGTAGACGGAAGACATGACACCAACCACAGTTACCTTATCACCGGCAATATCCGTAGGATCGGTAACTCCGATATCGGCAGTAACTTCCGTATCACCGATTTTCAGGGCAGTAACGTGTCCAACCAGATCCTGAACGTCTTTTACAAAGTTGAAGCCCTGCTCTACACTGCAATCATAACTTAATTCAGCCATTTTCTTTCTCCTTGTTTGTTGTGTATCAAACCGAAATTACGTAGTTAAACTAATTTGGTATTGAACAATTTTTATCCCAGCCTGGCATCCAATTTCAATTCCACATCCATACCTTCAAACTGAATATGAGGAAGAATGGAGATGGCACAATCGTACCAGCCGATCATGCCCGGCCGTTCTTCTACATCAACGGAATAGGCCTTGAACGGATAGTATTTCAGGGTGGCATCATCCGGATTCACAATTGTGGTCACATATTGTGACATCCAGTTGCTCAGAGAATCCTTGATATAGCTGGCATCGGCAGAGCTTCCGATGTTGTCCCGCATGATACATTTTATATAGTGGGCTATACGGGTAATGGACAGGGTATAGGACAGATTGGTCACCAACTGTGAATTTTCACTGTCTTTGGGATCTTTAAACTTCTTTGGTTTTTTTATGGACTGACAACTGAAAAAACAAGCATCGGAGGTGCCTTTTCGGTAAATCAGCGGCATAAATCCACTGTTTGCATATTCAAGTTCTCTGTAATCGGGGATCATCATTTCCACGGGAACCTTCATTTCCTCTTCACCGCGGATATTGAACATGTGCACGGGAAGCCCTGATACAAGACCGCCGCCCTTGGGTCCTCTCAGATACTGACACCAGCCTGAGGTTTCAAAGGATCTGACCATATTCTGGGCAAAAAGACTGGCTGCACTGCCCCAGAGATAATCTTCATCATCGTCACCGGCTACCTGTTCGGTAAAATTAATCTTCCGGCAGGGGTTGGTATCGGGATCATAGGGAAGACGGGAGACGTACTTTGGCAGGGTAAGGCCTATGTAAGCTGCTTCTTCGGAATCACGCAGTTTGTTCCAGGAACCGTACTTGGGATGGTTCATCAAGCCCTCAAGATCTTTGATGGCTTCCAGTTCGGCAGTGGTATCGCACCCGAAGAACTGGGGAGATACGGATCCGATATAAGGCGCGTGACTGGCAGCCGCTACCTTACCCATGGTTCGCAGCCAGAATTCATCATCAGGCGTGTGTTTCATGTCATAAAGACCGATGAGCGACCCGACCGGCTTTCCGCCGTACTGGTCGTATTCCGCCACATAAACTTTTTTAAACAATGCGGAACCTGTGATGTCCACGGCGTTGTTTTCAAAATCCTCAAACAGCTCATCCTTGCCAACATCCAGAATATCAATCATGACGTCGGCCTTGAAATTGGTATTCAGAATCAGGTCGTTAAGGGAACGCCAATTGGATTCAAGTTCCTTGAACTCCTTGTTGTGAATGATCTGGTTGATCTGGTCGTTTACAATATCATCGATGTTGGCGATGACTTCCAGAATACCGCCTTTGTCAAATTTACCGTCCACAGGTTCAACGTTGAGCAGCAAGGCCGCCATTCCCGAAATAAACCGGTCTTCTTCGCTGACATCCTTCTGGATCTCCTTAAGATCATTCTGCAGCATTGGAACCGGCTCACTGACTTCAGTATTCAATCTCATACTGGACAAAAAGCGCTTTAGATCCAGTGTTTTTTCTTCTGTTTGTTCGTCCACTTTTGTTTCTTCAGCCATTGGATACTCCTTTCAAGAATGGGCTTTATTCGGAATCTTCTTTTGACGGAAGTTTGAAGCTATCAAATCCTTCCAGTTCGCCGATCATACTTTTCAATGCCTCTTCATTGCCCATGAGCTCGGACAGAAGTTTACGATAACTTTTTCTGTTATCCACATTGGACATGACTTCCTGGAGCAGTTCCTTGAGCATCAAAAGGCCTTTGATTTTGGGGACATTTTCAGCCACCTCGTCAGGTGAAAAGGATCTCATGCTGTCAAAGGGAAGATTTACCTGCATCTCTTCTTCTTTATCCGGGTCAATTTTATTGTCCACGGCAAAGTTGAGATTCAATCCCATATCCTTCATAATGGCATCGGTATTGGTGCCGTCCATGTTACGCGTTGCCCGTTCATCAAGATCCATTTTCCGGTCCTTGGAATTTCCTTTGGAAAAGTCTCCCATCACCATAAACCTCATGGGCAGGGATAGATCTTCAGGCTGACCGTTGACTTCGGTCTTGTAACGCAGCGTAAGCCTTGATTTGGGTATTTCATCCTGGATTGCCATACATCCTCCTTTGGTTATATTTAGATCATGTTCATATTTAAGTTGTGGTTATCTTTAATTTGTTTTGCAATAAAATCATCTCTTTTAATCGGGATATAGCTGCAAACAGTTTGTGTGCCGCCTTTTTATTCAGGCGATTGCAGATGTATTCCCTTTGGCACCACTCATTATCCATTGAGCCGTCAGGTGTAAGGCGGGGCAGAATAGGCATAAAAGCCACATGATCCGGGCAGTATTCCTTACCCAGGTGGTGTGTAATTTTATCCATTATCTTTTTTGACACATCTGCCTGATCCGTGCCTGTTCTTGATCCGACAAATATCACCAGGTCATAGGAACGTTTGTTTGAGCCAAGCCTTTGGACCGGAACAATCAAAAACGGCCTGCTGAATTTGGTATCTTTTAAAAAGGATTCAACCAACTTACTGGAATAAAATCTTTCATTCTTTTCGTTAAGATAAGAACTGGGAGTCAGCCATTCAACCCCGTTTTTAACAAATAAATACGGGGTTGTTTTTGCAAGCCCGTTTGAAACAAAGGACAACAGCCCGAATTCATTCGACGGCAACATACCGCCTTCAGGCAGGGGAACCAATTGCCACTCCATTCCGGCTGAGGGCATCAGATTGTCCACGGCAAGACCTTTCCGCCGCCTTGAAAAAGCCAGAATTCCGCCGGCCTGGGTATGCCATTTCAAAACCCCTGTGAACCGCTCCTCCAATCCTTTTTTTGTGATGAACGTCTGCCATTCATTAAAATCACTCCCGGAAGAAGGAGATCGGAACCAGTATTTGCATCCGGAGAGCACCTCCGGGGGCTGGGTCAAAAGAAAGGTCCTTAACTCTTCATTCACGCCAAGGATGCTTGGGGGATTATCCAAAAGCATCTTCGGCATCCGCCGGTACAATTCAGGCTTAAGGTCCAAAAAAGCCGCACCGGTCAGCAGGACAGACAAGAGCACAAAAGGCTGGGTCAGAGCGCAGGACCATCCGGGCACAGCCAGGGTTTCTTTTGGTCCCAGGTTCAATGCAATCAAACCGTCCCGGAGGGCATTCAGATAAAGATCATCGCAGGATACGTCCACAGGATCGAACAAGGTTTCCAATGAGAAGTCGAAAAGCCGGGCAGCAACCTGGCCGGTTTTATAAACCTGTGGCCGTTCCCCCCTGCCACGGCTTTTTCCGGTGTAAGGCAGTGATTCAATAAGTTTTTCTTTATCATCAGCCAATAAAGCTGAATACGCAGGGCTGGTGGAGATATAATCCGGTACCAGGGCAGCAACCTGTTTTTTCATGAGATAGGGCCGGGCAGGAGAGGCAAACGATACAATCAGCCCCAATTTCAATGCCGCAAGCAGTCCCACTGTAAACTCAAGCCCCAGAGGATAAATCAGGCACATGAGATTTCCGGCAAGCACACCCTTTTTTCCCCAGTCATCAGCCTTGTGATCCACCAACGGTTTCAGGTCTTCATAGGTTATCACATGCCGCCGGCCGTTAACATCATAGTAAATATAGGCGCAACTCCCGTCATTGTCTTGTTTTTCAAAAATATCATAATAAAAATCATAATGGCTGAAGGCCAGGCTCTTTGTCGTAACACCGCAGGTATTCTGATAGTCTGCCATAAATGCTGAAAAAAACGCCTTTGGATCGGCATAGCTTTGGTTGAGCCACACCAACTCCTCTGGTGTTTGAAAACCGTCTGCCTGCAAACCGTCCAGATTAAGGCTGTCAAGCATATGATTTATTCGAAAAAGCGTCATTCTAAATAAGATGTCTCCGTTGCGGTTTATTCGTTATCTATTTTCTACATAAATTAGGAATGAGCAAGTACTGTGCCATCCTCTCCAAAACCGTAAATTCGTGTTTTTATCGTTACCAGGGCACCGTTATTGCCAACAAACTTGTCGAAATAAACGTTTTGTAACTGAGCCTGCCAAGTAATTTGCCCGGTAAAAGATCAGTCAAGCTCGTTGCTCGATAAAAAAACAATCAAGCTTGTTGCTCGATAAAAAAACAATCAAGCTTGTTGCTCGATAAAAAATCAATCGAGCTTGATCTCATTATTTTCCAAAATAATGACATATTTTTTCTGCAATGGTTTTTGCAAAAGAAGCTTCCATTGGGCATCGGGTTTTGTAAACATACAATAAACCCCAAGATCCTTGTCATCAGGCTTTGCTATGACAAATTTCTTGGTATCACCCGGGATAAGAAATTCAGTGGAGACAATGCTCTCGTCAGTGGGATAGGCATGAAAGAGGGCTGCAATGGTGTCATAATCGTCAGTCACAAATTCAGATCCGCTGATCGTTCGGACCAGGAGATAAACAGGCTGACCTTCGTTGACAATTTTTTTGGATTTCACTTTAAAGCTCACTGTGGGAGCCTTTGAGGAACATCCTGTTGAAACAAGCATCAATATGATACTCAAGATCAATACACACAGATAGAGTCCGGAACGAATTCCGCTTTTTTGCATGGGGTTAATAATTGGCTTCGGGAATTTCATTGATCAATCCTGTTTTCTTTAAATACCAAAAATGGGTTTTGCTTGATAAAAAACGTGACAGATCTTTTCCAATTGATATTTTCCGGGGAGTCGACCGCCCAAGTCCATGCATTTTCTTTAGCATTGAACTGGGCCTTTTGCAAGAGCCGGTAAAAACTCCAATAGGAATTGGGAATGGTATCATTCCGGTAAACCTTAAATTCGTTGTTCTTCCCTTTGGAAAATTCTACCCCGATGGAAGATTGGCTTTCCTTCCACCAATTGATTTTAAATGTCTCCCAGGACGGTCTCTGGTTAAATCCGTAAACTGCAGATGTATCAGACTGAAGGTAAGTCAGAATTACAAATTGGATCCTGTTTTCAATCTTAGGCAAAATATCGGCCTGAACGTCAATCAACAGAGGTTTAGGCTCATTCTTCTCATCCACCAGCAAATTGGACAAGTGGTTCAACCGATTCACCGTATCCAATAATCCGTCAGGCAACGTAACACTACCCATTTCAAATTCCCGTTTTTCCCATTGGCCGTTCACCTGCTTGCACAGGGGGGCAATAAACATCTTGAACTGGGTCCAGAAGTCACTGTCGGCCTTCATTAGCTTAAGAATTTTCTGGGGATCAGCATCCCTGGATGCGCTTGTATTAAAAGGGAACCTTTCCAGATCTTTGCCAAGATACTTGGCCCTGATCTTTTCCCAAATTGTGGTCACCTGGTTGTCCAGTTCAGTCAAACCGAACCTATACACCTGATACACCGGCTCCAGAAAGGGATAGCCCATGCTTTCAGGAACACCCTCACTTTTAGACCACTTTTGAATCAGTTTCATATAAGAATCAGCATCATTTCTAAAAATAGACAGGGTGATCCTGGCTGCCGGGGACAGCACCCGGTTCAGATCCGCTGTTTCAGATCCCGGTTCAGCCGGCATGGTGGAACCGTCGGTTTCAAGATCAGCGAGCATCATGCGCAGAATAGATTTGTACTTTTCCAGTTCAGGAAAAAAGTCTTTTTCATTCTGCATGATGATTTTCATAAATCCCAAAGACCCCAGATGCATCATGATCGGTTTAAAGTAATCGTTTTTACCGTAGTCAAGATCCAGGTTGGTTTTCAGGGTCAGCATGAACTCCTGAAACTGGGACATGGGTAAAAGGATTTGGTTGATGATGAATCTCAACTCACCCATGGAATCAGCCTTTATGCTGAACTTACTATAGTAATTGGTGTACTCCGTGGCATATTTCTGGGCATAGGCTTCAGCCTCCCGGTAAATAAAACTTGAGAGCCTTTGTTTTTCATCCTCGGACACTGGCAGCTTGTCCAGCAGGGCGGGAAATCTGTCCAGGGGGGGCTTTACCTCATCATCATAGTTTTTCTTTGTATACCGACCGTCAATAACCTTCTTTGCGGTGAAGAAAAACTTGTTCTCCGTAGACAGAGCTGCATTCAAATTCTGGTAATTCCGACCCGGAGTAAAAAAGGAAAGACCGCCCGGATAGGAATAGGTAGTGATATACTCCCGAATGAAACTGACCACACCGCTCAGCCTTAGTATCTTATGAAACTTGCCCAGGTCCATCCAATGGGTAGAACCGTCAATTTCAATGGGGAATCTATCATAATCCATCTCCTTAAAGCCCAGCATGGCATCAATATTGTCGAAAAACTGGGTAAGGCTTAGTTCCTGTGGATCCGGATACTCATAGTCAAACTTCTGGAACTGGTAAAGAAAATCAGCCAGACGCCGGTCTTCATTCTTTTGATCGACGGTTTCTCCGTATACTTCAAGGTTGAGGACAGTCTCTTTGTTCAAAAGAGGGATAAGCACATCCTGAATCCCGGCCTTGGGAGCTGACCTGATCCGGTTAAAAATAAGGCCGGCCTCCTGATGAAGGGAGTCAAACAAACCCTGAGTTAAAAAACCGTTTACCTCAACATCTTTAATGCTGTTGAGAAACACCTTAAGCTCCCTGTACCCCTTTTTAGAAGATTTCTTTTCATAGGCCAGGTCTGCCATGGAGACTTGTTTACTCCAGCTCTTATTGCTCAAAAGAATATAGTTGGTCATGAATTTTATTGAAAATCCAGTCCCCTGTTTCCAATGGTCCAGGTTTTCAAGAATAAGATTCCCAAGCCGGTTGTTTTTCGAGGCATATATCAGGGACAGCATCATCCTGACCTCTTCATAAGTCCCCCCTCCCTTTCTCAGCTTATCCAACTCAGCTGTCAGCACCTCATTTCGGGTATATGAAAGAACCGTGGCCCGGATTTGCCTTGCCGCCTCCGGATGAAAATCCAACAGGAATGTGAGCAGGCTGTTGTTTTCAATGGCGTTGGTCTGGTCCATCAAATCTTCCAGGTACCCTTCTTTCTCATTGGAAATGGAGATCTTCTGCTGGAGGTCTGCCACTTCTTCCTTTAAGTCCGCAATATACCGGGCTTTATAACTGTGTGAAAATCCCAGATAAAAACACCCCAGGGTCAACAAAGCCAGGGCAGCAACCTGGTGCTTGAAATAGGGATGCTTCTGCCAAAACCGTTTTTCCTTTTCCCGTCTGTAAAATGGGTTGGACAAAACCGTGTCATTTGCCTTGGCCGAGGTAAGGAAAATCTTTTCAACCCTTGGGGAGGTAGCGAGGGGATCGGGTTTGATCAAAATTTTAGCAAATTTTTCAATACCTTCCAAAAGTGCGGGCTGACGATTCAGGAAGGCCAGCAGCTTCAGATAACCGCCCGAGGGTTCTGACACCAGAAAATGATTAAGATGTTTGTCAAACCGTTCTGCAGATGCCTGGGATAAATCACCGTCAGGATCAAAAGCAAGGTGGGTGGTCATGCCCTGTTTAGCTGAAAAATCGGCATACTCCAGAAATCCTACGACCTTGTCCATGAAGGTAACGGCCACATGTACCGGCACAGGCTTTTTCATAATCCCGGACAGAATATTCAACTTCCCACGAATCACCTGGGCCTGGGAAATTAATCCCTCTTTATTGTCATTGAGAAGATCCTCAGCCTGAACCGTAACTACCGCAGTGATGTCTTCCCGCTTTAAAAAAGGTTTCCAAAGCTTGACCAGGGCATTTCTGGCCTCAACCGTGGTATTTTCAAGAATGGCGGCAGACAACTCTTGAATGATAACCTTGGATCCCTGGTAGATCTGGAGGTCCTGACTTTCTCTGTGACTTGGATAAAACTGATCAGACTGATTCTGCCAGTCTGAATAGGTATCGATTGCGGTACTTTTACCGGAACCGGATTCTCCCAGCACCACAAAGGGATGGTAGAGAAGAATGGCCCGTCTGAACTCTCCCGGTATCTTTCTGATATAGGTTTTCCAGATGGACAGCAATGCGCCGGGAGCCATGGCCGGTTCCTCTTCCGGAAGTTCCGGCGCAGGTTCTTCCGGATTTGCAGCTTTTCTTCTCTTTCTGATTTTATAGATCAGCACCCCGATCAGAACGACAATCAGAATAATGGCAAGGATCTGAAAATAGGGAGAAAAGAAAATTGCTTTAACCACAGAAGACCCAAAGATCCTTTTTATAAAACCCCAAATCAATATGAAAGGTGCTAGTAAGTTCATAAATTAGATAATTTCAGCCGTCCCGGCGCATTTAGGTTATTAAAAAATCCGATCTCTTAACGTTACTCCTGTTCAGTATCCTGTTCTGGAACTTCGTTTTCTTCTTGTGCCTGATCTTCCTCTTCTATCTGCTCCTCTGGCGGCTCAACCTTTCGTTCAAACTGGGGCACCGGACCGTCGCCTTCAAGGCAGGCAATCTTCATGTCTTCATCCAGGTAAATCTGAACCCGGCTATCATCGGTGATTTCTCCTGCGATTATCTTATCGGCAAGGAAATCCTGAATCCGCGCTTGAATAACCCGTTTGAGAGGACGTGCGCCAAACATGGGATTGTATCCCTCTTCGGCCAGGTAGTCCAGTACCTCATCTTGAAATACCAGTTCTATCTCCCTGTCCATCATCAATTTTTTCAGCCGTTTGAGCTGGATTTTGACAATGGGTTTCATCACCTCTTTGGTCAATTGATTGAAGATGAGGACATCATCCAGACGGTTGATGAACTCCGGTCTGAAATGGGAGCGGACTGCAGCCATGATCCCCTGTTGCATCTGCGCCTCTTCTTCAGGGGTTTCAACAGGCCGGATCAGTTCAGATCCCAGGTTGGAGGTCAGCAGAACTATTGTGTTTGTAAAATTTACGGTAATGCCCTGGCTGTCGGTAAGACGGCCATCGTCCAGCAATTGGAGGAAAAGGTTAAACACATCCGGATGGGCCTTTTCAACCTCGTCAAAAAGAATGACGGAATAGGGTTTTCTCCGGACCTTATTTGTCAGAATCCCCCCTTCTTCATACCCAACATATCCCGGAGGGGCACCGACCAGACGAGCCGCAGAGTGTTTTTCCATGAACTCACTCATGTCAATTCTAACCAGGGCAAGTTCACTGTCAAAAAGGTACTCGGCAAGGGTCTTGGCTATTTCTGTTTTTCCGGTACCTGTGGGCCCCAGCATAAGAAAGGAGGCAATGGGCCGTTCAGCATCCTGAACCCCTGCCCTTGCCCTGCGGATGGCTTTGGACATCACTTCCAAAGTATTGTCCTGACCCATCACCCGTTTTCTCAGGTGATCCTCAAGATTCATCAGCCGGTCTTTTTCCTCACCCAGCATTTTGGATACCGGGATTCCGGTCATAAAGGAAACCGTCTTAGCCACATCCTCTTCATTAATATCTTTTTTCAGAAGGTTGGCATCGGTGACATCCACCTCTTCATACTCGGCCAGAATGGCTTCGTTCTTGGGAATGATCTTGTACTGCAGTTCAGCGACCCTGGAAAAATCTTCGTCCTCAATCCTGGACTCCAATTCTTTTTTAGCGTCTTCCAGCTCTTTTTTGGCATCCTGAACCAGTGAAATGGAATCTTTTTCCTTCTGCCATTTCTCCGTGAGTTCGGAACTCTGTTCAGACAGGTCCGCAAGCTCTTCCCTTATCAGGGCCAGTCGCTTGACCACCTTTTCATCGGTTTCCTTTTCTATGGCGTTGACCTCTATCTTTAATTCAACAATCCTCTGGTCTAAGGCTTCTATCTCATCGGGCTTGGCAGCCATTTTAAGACGAACCGTGGCACAGGTCTGGTCCATGAGATCGATTGCCTTGTCCGGCAGAAACCGTTCAGACAGATACCGCTGGGACAATTTTGTTGATGCCACAAGAGCTGTGTCAAGCACCTGCACCCCATGATGTATTTCATACCTGTCTTTGATCCCCCTGAGGATGGTCAGGGTCTCTTCGATGGAAGGCTCGTCCACCTGGACAATCTGAAACCGCCGCATGAGAGCGGTATCTTTTTCAATATGTTTCCGATACTCTTCGAGAGTAGTGGATCCCATACACCGGATCTCTCCTCTGGACAGAGCCGGTTTCAAAAGGTTGGCTGCATCCATTGCACCTTCGGATCCACCGCCGGCTCCGACAATCATATGAATTTCATCAATGAAAAGAATAATATTTCCTGCGTCCTGAACCTCCTGAATCACGTTTTTAAAGCGTTCCTCAAACTCGCCGCGAAATTTGGCGCCGGCCAGCAATTGCCCCATATCAAGGGCCATGATGATAATGTTATGAAGGCTTTCAGGTACTTTTTTCTGGGCAATCCGGGTAGCCAGTCCTTCGACAATTGCTGTTTTACCCACTCCGGGTTCACCTATGATGATGGGATTGCTTTTAATTTTACGGCTCAGGATCTGAATGGCAAGGCTGATTTCCTTATCCCGGCCGATAATGGGATCAATTTTAGCTTCCCTGGCCTTCTTGGTTAGGTTTACCGCATATTGGTCCAGGTATTCGAATCCTTCTGCAGAGCCGCCGCCCAGTTCCTTGGCCTATTTTATATTTCTTTCAAGGGCACCGGGTAAAAGCCCTGCATTGGTAAGCCCTTCCATGATATTATCAAGTTTGAGAA
>PIVQ01000172.1 GCA_003354055.1 Desulfobacteraceae bacterium
GCTGACTGCCGGTCAAACAGAGCTGTAAACCAAAACATGGTCCCTTCCCCCTCCCGGCTGATCAGGCCGATCTCTCCATCCATTAACTCAACCAGTTGTTTGCTGATGGTAATGCCAAGACCGGTTCCCCCGTATTTACGGGTGGTGGAGCTGTCTGCCTGGGAAAAACTTTCAAAAATACTTTCCTGCTTATCTTCAGGGATACCGATACCGGTGTCCCTTACCTCAAACCTGACCCTAACCCTTTTATCATCAGGGGAACCGTCAGGTACTGCGGTAAGGGAGATCTCCCCGGTAGGCTTGGTAAATTTCAGGGCATTGCCCACGAGATTCATAAGAACCTGCCGCAGATGTTTGGGATCGCCGATCAACCCGGAAGGGATGTCAGGGGATAGGGAAAATTTAAAGTCAATCCCCTTTTGTTCTGCACGAAGAAAAATCCCACGGGTAAATTCGTGAAACAGGGATTCAAGGTCAAAGGGAATCTGCTCCGATTCCAGTTTGCCGGCCTCTATTTTTGAAAAATCAAGGATGTCCGTAATCAATTCGTTCAGGACCCTGGCCTCGGCCTGAATGGTGTTAAAAAAAACAGTCTGATCCTTGTCCAGCCTGGTATCAGTCAGGAGTTCGGTCATACCGATAATTCCGTTCAAAGGGGTCCGTATTTCATGACTCATATTGGCCAGGAATTCGCTTTTTGCCCTGGAAGCTTCCTCTGCCTGATTTTTTGCCTTTTCAAGATAGGTTCCCAGTCGCCGCCGCTCTTCCAATTCTTTGCTGGCGTTCCGGCTGGCCCGGGCCAGATGGTTCATAGTCTGTTTGATTTGAGTAATATCATAAAGAATTCGAAGATTCCCGCGGTATCGACCCAGAGGGCCTTTGAACCTGTGGGTACTCATTTCAAAGATATTGCCTTTATAGGTCAACTCTTCTTTCCGATTTTCCCTGTCCTCGGTAACGGCCAAATCTCCGTCATTGAGAGAATCAAGCAGTTCCGGCCAGGATCTGTTCAGGACATGGTGGCGGTCAAAACCAAACACTTCGGCAGCAGAACGGTTCAAGTCGATGAGCCCCCCCTCCCTGTTAAACACTAATACAGGATGGGGAGAGTATTGGTAATAGATGGACATTGCACTGGTCAGATCACTGATCAGGCGTTTTGAAAATATTCCATAGGCCAGAAAAGGACCGACCAGAGCCATTGAAATGGGTATGGGATCCATTCCCACCGGAAAAACCGACAGCACGTAAAGGATGAACGTGGCGCCGGGAATGGCCGAGCCCACGATCATCCAGATATAGGAATTCCTCATCCCACCGGAAGACCTGATCGCTGACAGTGTATAGAAAACGATGGCAACGACAAGGGCAGTTACGGTCTGGGCAATATGAAAATAATATACCGGCCCGGGAACAAGGCCCGCTGTGACCCCGTCTGCATCAACCAGGGTTTTAAGGTCTCTGTAAAAAATATCCAGACTAGGATAGGCCCAGTTGGACAGAAGGACGACCAGTCCGGGCAGTAGGGCCAGATAGAATCCGGAATGGGGTTTCTGGGTCTCCCGGTAATAAAAACAGTGCAGCGATATCAGGACAAGAAACCCCGGGATAAAGGAAACCCCTAAGTATTCGAATTTCAACCAAAATAAGATTCCAGGAAGGGACGACTGGATCAGCTCCTGTGAATACCCCATGGTGTAGATGAAAATACAGGCCATTAATGTGAAATACAGGCGGGCTCGGACATTGTGCTTCAGGTAACGTATGGTCCATATGCCAATGGAAAAGGAGAGAAGGGCTGCTAAAATCGTTAATGGCTGAAAAAATATTTTCATACCTGTCCGTTTTAAAAACTAATTAGTAGCTGACCGAAAACCCGCGCTTGGATGAAAACTTGCCCATATGCAAGGCGCAAGAAAGTCTGAAACCGGAGTGTACTGTAGTACATGAGGATTTCAGACTTTTGCAGCAACGCGGCAGATGGGTGAGTTTTCGTTCAAGCACTAATTATCCAGTGTTATTTCTATATACTGCCACCCTTCCGTTATATTATCAATTCATTGTCCCTTTTTTCCTTCAAAAAAGATCAATTTACCCGGTACCGGCTGCCAGTAACAAAATAGTTGCCCGGCAACAGAAAACTAATGGGGATATCAGGGCACAGCGGCCAGAATAGTATCAAGGACATCCCGGATGTCATACCCTTGCGAAATCACAAGGTCTGATCTTTGCCGCCCGGGTTTGACAAACTGCTCATGCATGGGGCGGACCTGATTCAGGTATTGGAACATCACCGCCTCTGAGGTTCGCCCCCGCTCCGTCATGTCCCGCTTCAGCCGCCGGTTGAACCGTATATCCGAAGGGACATCCAGAAAAAGGATATAATCCAGACAGGCGGCAACTGCATCTACAGCAAGGATCAGAATCCCCTCCACCAGAATAAAAGGCCTTGGCGTCACAGCCTCTGACTTCTCAACCCTGGTATGGGTCGAAAAGTCATACACAGGCATCCGGATGGTTTCCCCCAGGGCCAGAGCCCGCAAATGAGAGGCCATCAGATCGGTATCCAATGCCTTGGGATGATCAAAATTGACCCTGGCCCTTTCATTCTGGGACAGATGGGAGAGATCCCTGTAATAGGAATCCTGGTTCAGGTAGACTGCATTCCCCTTTCCCAGTTTCTTCACAAGTTTTTTTGCCAGAAAAGTTTTGCCTGATCCGGTTCCCCCGCAAATCCCTATAAAAAAGGGAGAATGAGACATATTTTACCTCCAAAGGTACTTCTATAGACAGCGTCTGCGATTTATAAATTCTTTTTTCATGACCTATCAGTAATCAGATAAAATATCAAATGGGCAGACAGCGAGACAGGTATTCGGTTCCCGCTGTTCAAGCGGCTCTCGCTGTATTTTCGGTTCCCCCCCCCTTTTTGGCCCTGGCGATCCTGGCCAAGGGCGTAAATATATCCCTGATCCATATCTGAAAGCCCTGTGAGCATTTGTTCTGTAAACCGTTTGTGAGATAGCAGCCTAAACTTCCTGGACAGGGCCCAGATTATCAGCAGGGGTAGGATGCCTGTATATTCAACAAGTTACTCATACTATACGTATTATAGGATTCATGAATGACCGTTTACCCATACGTACTATATGGCCCCTTCCGGCTGGCCGGTTAAAAAACTTTTGACCAAATCACCACCCTGTGGTATTAACCCTGCTGATTTTGTATAAATCAGCTTTTTTTAAGAGGGCCCCCCTGTTGCGCAGTGCTTCAGGGGTGGTGCTTTTAAAGAATTATCAAATCCCCTCCCTAACAACAATTGTTCAGATGGGAATCGGCCCACTCCAGATCGGCAGCGACAATTTTCCAGACAATGGGACAGATCAGGATCATTTTTAACGACCTGCTTACGAAAATCGTAGAAATTATGTAATTTATTTCCCAATTTGGACGATTTTTTCCTATTTTACCTGTCTCAAGTGTCATTTATCTGTCTCATCGTCTCAGGGAGGCGCTGAAATAAGAAGGATATATTTCAGACATGCTGCTCCATTTTTTTTATACAGGATCACTGGATTGTCTTTAAAGACCAGGTTTTCAATGGACATAAACTCAGGGGGGGCCGAACATGATTCTTATACTATTTCAAAAAGACTCACGCGCTATCCCACAATGTGGTATATTTCGTGCATTTAATTTTGATCAGGAAGCAAATCCCGAAAATTAGGAGAAGAACCATGAAAAAAGCATTTTTAGTATGCTTTACTTTTGCCGCCTTATTAATTACGACCACTGCCAACGCAGATACCATTACCCTGACTGATTTTGAAGGAAGGGATGCAGAGTCTACGGCCACATTTACCTGGTTTAACAACGGCGATCTCCAGTTTGATCTGGGCCTTGTGAATACAGATGTAGATATAATAGGATTTTACTTTGACCTGGACGGCACCCTGGATACTATGACCATTACAGGTGATGATGTAACTGCCTGGACTATAAATGAAGATTTTTCTGGTACTAAACTCACCTTTGATTTCTTTGTAGAAATCGGCACTAACGGGGCAGGAAATGATCTTATTACCACAACCTCCTTTTTAGTCTCAAATGCCATTGATCCTATACTGGGCAATACCTTTGGCATGCGCCTGACCTCTGTGGGAGGGAATGGAGAAGAAAGCCGGAAGATGATCGGTACCTATGTCTCCCCCAATCCCGTACCTGAGCCCGGTACAATGATCCTTTTAGGCATGGGGCTTCTGTGCATCGGCGCCCTTAGCAGACGGCAGTTTGCCTATGCGAAATAAACATAACAAAGTTTTTACAACGCCCGGACCTGTCAAGGCCCGGGCATTTCTTTTGTGGCCCGGACCTACCAAGGCCCGGGCGTTTTTTTTATATACCTACCCCTCTGCCTTAGGATAATTTTTTCCCATATTGGGAAATTTATTTCCCAACTCTTTAATTAATGGCCTGAGCCGAAATGACCTCAGGGATAGATGATCCTGCACCAGGCCTACGCCCCTGTTTCTGAACAGCCAGGTCCCTTCAAACAGTGGAATATCACATACCTCCCATGGGGGCATGAATAGGGTGGGGTTCATCCCTACCCAGAAAAGATTCACCAGGATCATGAAAAAGAAGAGGTCTCTGATTATATTTTGGATCAACTGGCAGGTTTTTTTCTTGTTAAAACATTTGAAGGGAAAAAGCCCAATGCCGTAGTAAAGACATGGTTTGAGCTGGGCAGAACATAAAAGCCTAACCTGTCCGTGATCGGACTGATTGCACTGCTGTAAGGCGTGGCATCAAATTTAAATCTCACGGTACAAAATTGACCATCCTAAGTGAATAGCCGTCGATGGAAATGCCACGCCAATTACCTGGGTGGTTTATTTTTGATGCTCCGCCCAACCTGAATCCGGCCCGGGGAAATATGGTCTTGTTTATATGACTTAGTTTCAATAGTTGGAATTAAATAATCCGGTTGACACCGGTTGCAACGTTGTAGCAATAGTCTCCCATTTTTTCATAGCTGGAGATCAGGGAAATGAAAAACACACCTGCATCCACGGAACAATTTCCGCCCCTGAGTCGTTCTATATGTTGGGAACGCATATCCTCCCGCATCTGGTCGATCAAATCTTCGGTGGCCAGGGCTTTTTCATAAAAATCTTCAGGTTTGTCCCTCATTCCGTCAACGATCAGGTCGAGGAACAGGTTTGCCTGTTTTGAGATTGCGGTCAAATCACTGATTGCCAGGTCACTGAAGCGGATCTTTGCGTCATAAACTTTTTCAAGCATCTTGGAGATATTTTCCATGGCATCTCCGACCCGCTCTATATTATTGGTGATCCGCATCATTTCCGAGATCTCTTTGGCCTCGGGTTCGTTGACCTCCCCCTGGTATATGGTGGTCAGATAGGAAATAATAACTTTCTGGCAGTCGTCAATATGGGTTTCCACGGCATCCCGTTCTCCAAGTACATCGTCATCCCGTCGTGCCAGGCATGTGGACACCTTTTTATTATTCATCCGGACATAATCCGCGTAATTGACAATCTCCCCTTTTACCTTGGCCAGGGCGCCAATGGGGGAATCCATAAAACTTGTATCAAACTTGGGCAACTGATACCGCTTTTTTGAATCTTTTTCTTTGGGAGACACGAGAATGGTAAATTGAACAAGTTTGGGCAATAAGATCAAAAAGACCAGGGCATTGATTACGTTAAACAGGGTATGGCCGTTGGCAATGTACCGGGCGGAATTTATATACTCGCCGTTGACCGTGTGCCCCACGGGCCCTGCTCCCATTTGAAGGGTGAGGCTTTGGACGATATCCACAAAATAGGGAAAAATAGCCAGAATAATACCCACCCCTGCCACGTTAAATATGGTATGGGCATTTGCCGTTCGATGGGCCTCTGCGTTTTTGGACCCAAGGGTTGCCAACTGGGCGGTGATGGTGGTACCGATATTTTCACCGAGAACCAGGGCCAGGGCGGTTGGAAAGGTCAAGAGCCCGGAAGTTGCCAGGGTCATCGTCAATCCCACTGTGGCAGATGAAGATTGGACAGCGACGGTCAGCACAGCCCCCATGGCCACACAGAGTAAAAGCCCCCCGATGCTGTCCGTGGAGAATGTGGTAAAAAACGAAATGAACTGAGGATCTGTTTTAATGGGGGACAGTCCGGCTTTCATGACGCCCATACCAAAGAAAAGAAGGCCGAAACCAAGAACAATATCCCCGATATGCCGGTATTGGCGTTTCTTGGAAAAGTATTTGAGCCCAACCCCCAGAGCAATGGCGGGCAGGGCCGCCTCGGTGAGTTTAAATGCGATGAGCTGGCCTGTAATGGTGGTGCCGACATTGGCACCGATGACAACGCCAACGGCCTGCTCAAGGGACATGATACCGGCACTGACAAATCCGATCAACATCACCGTGGTGGCAGATGATGACTGGACCAAGGCGGTTACTCCGGCACCGGTTGCGGCACCCAGTATCCGGTTGGAAGAAATTGCTTCAAGAATGCTTCTGATCTTTTGACCGGCAGTGGCTTGGAGCCCTTCGGTCATCATTTTCATGCCGAGAATAAATAATCCCAGCCCACCCAACGTTTGGATCAGTATACCTGCTATGTCCACCAGTCCCCTCCCCTAAGATTCCCCGGCTAATATAAATCTAACAAAATACTAATCTAATATTTTTGGCTCTGATATACCCTAATTCAATAAATAATTCAATCAGGAGATGCATTGATTTTAAAAATTTTCGGACAATAATTACCAAATATCACGGCCTTTCTTTAATTTCGCTATCTTTATCGTTCTGACCGCTTTCAATTTGATAGGTCTCCCAGTCCTCATTCGAGACCGAAACGATACCTAACAACCTTAATTAACAGACAATACCGCCAAACTCACCCAATTTGGCATCCATATTGCTCTGACCAAGGTACCCCCTGACTATTTTCCAGAGGAGAAGATAAAGCCACGGGCCGGGTGTTCATTGACTTGCAGTGGAAGACTACCTTAAAAAAAACGGCTCAGTCCATAATGGCAACAGCCCTGACCCAGGCCGCAGAGGCGGACTTTATTTTGACCGGCAGGCAGGAAACCTTGAATCCGTAGGGTTTTGGAATTTTATCCAGGTTGGCCAGTTTTTCCATATGGCAGTATCCTTTTTCAATCCCGGCAAAATGAGCCTCCCAAACTACGGACGAATCTTTGGTCTGCGCAAATTCTTTGGCAAGAAAGGGCAAGGGCCGGTCCCAGGACCAGGCATCTATTCCGGTCACCTTTATCCCCTGTTCCAGAAGATAGAGAGTAGATTCCCGGGTCATGCCGCAGCCTTTGACCAAGTATTCGGGTTTGCCCCAATATCTATCGGCACCGGTCCGAATCAAAACGATATCCAGAGGCTTAAGTGTATAGGCGATCTTTTCCAGGGCCTGATCAATATGATCCGGCGTGATTGCCGCGCCGTCATTCAGATGAGAAAAATCGAGGACGACACCGTCCCTGAAGCACCAGTCCAGCGGGATTTCATCAATGGTCAGGGCGGGTTTGCCATTATCCATGGACGGATGATAATGATAGGGCGCATCCAGATGAGTACCGGAATGGGTGGTCAGGGTCACCATTTCCAGAGCCCAGCCAAGTCCCTCCGGCAATTGATCCTTTTCAAGGCCGGGAAAAAAGGCCTTCATCTGCTCCGCCCCGCCACTATGGTCTATGTAGGTTACCTTGGGAATCATCTCCGGCGGATCACTTGGTAAATCCGCCTCAATGCTGATGCTAAGATCAATGATTTTCTGGGATGTCATTTGGCCTCCTGTAAATTCCTTTTGATTCCTTGCATTTTTATTTCATTGCAGTTATAGAATTATCTTTTATTACATATCTCCAGAGGAGAATACTATGAGATTTCCCATAGTCTTCGGAGGGAATATACCCTCTCACGGACGATTATGGCAAATGCGTATATTAATGGGCATTCTTTCAGTCGTCCTGTTGGTTGTATCAAACGCAGGTGCTGATGTCATCAGCCAAATAAAACCCCATACCATACAGGGATAGTAAGCCACTTTTCTGGTGCCAAAAACCTTTGAAGTAGCCATTAAAAACGATAAAATCAACTTTTCATCACCGGACAGCTTGTATAAAACAATAGTACTCAGGAGCTAAACATATGGAAAACACATTCATGGAAGCAATGGTACTCTTTATTGTCTTTCTCATTGTCAACGGGGTGCTTTTTTTAAAAATCATCCGAAAACAACCAACGTTCACACCATTGACCCTGGCAGATAAAAACGGCAATGCTTATACTGTGGAAACCCCCGGAAAAATAAAAATCAAGGTTGAGGCAGACCTGAGGAGATAAAATGGCACAGAATACCCCTTTTGAACTTCTTATCCTCGGGATGGGTCTGCTCATGATGGTCCAGTTCGCTTTTTTTATGATTAAACGCGCCCTAATCAAGGGCAAGGAGAAAAAACTCCGGGGACTTCAACTGATGACCTTTGTTGACCAGGGTTATACAAATCTTTTTGATGACAAAGGACAGGATGTGCTCTATCTGGCTGCCACAGGAGAATTTGCAGATGTCACAGCCAGGGCTGTTGAAAAAGGGGCGGATCCAAACCGCCTGTACAAGGGGCAGCCGTTGCTCCGGATTCTTGCGAGAAAGAATCCTTATGACATCGGAGCTGCCCGGACTCTGCTGAAAAACGGCGCCCTGCCGGACGGCCCTGAGGGACTGGAGGTCAGTCCGCTGTGGCAGTGTGCGACATCTGACCATGCAGATCTGGCTAAAGTTCTCATCGACCACGGGGCTAATATCAATATCCAGTCCCCCACGTCAGGCATGACCCCGCTGATGACGGCTGTATACCAGCAGTCAGTGGCGGTGGGACGGGTGCTGGTAAATGCAGGAGCCGATCTAAACATCCGTGACCAAAAGGGACGAAACACCCTTGATTTTACCCACAAAAATAAGGATATGCCGGTGGGCCCCACAGGGGACAGTGCCAGCTCAGGCGAAACCCACGGCCATGAGTATAATGAACTGATCCGCCAGATCAAATGTGTGATGGCCGGAAAAAAATATAAGTACAAAAAGGCAAAAAAGAACGACCAATTGATGCCTGAGGAATAACCCCCCAAGATCAGAATGCACTAGATGGCGATTTCGTCAAACCGGTTGACATTGATTTCGTCATCCTGATAGTATACCTCTTTAACACACATCTTCTTAATTTGTAGCTTTTCAAACCTGAGAACAGATACCACAGAACGATCAGGTGCGCTTAATATCGTACCTTTAAATATAGAAGCAGACAATATCTTCCAACCTTTGCCAGTCAGAGGATACGTATGCAATATTCCCAAGATACAGGGGGCACACCGCGGTTTCAACGGGCCTGTGCCTATCTGTTTTCCCCTGACCATGCCCGGGATCCGCAATTTCTTAAAACTCTGGACGCAAAAATGGTCAAACAGGCATTCAGAAAAAAGGCCAAGCAATACCATCCGGATCTTCACGGCCATGAAGCTGCGGGATTGCGTCTTCGCCGCAGGGAACGGTTTGTCAGAATAAAGGAATCCTATGAGTACCTCAGTCTAAAAATCCAGGACGACGCCACGCCAGCCGGACAGGTTTCCAAGAACCCATCAAAAAAAAGTCCCGTGATTATAGCCATTGGCGGGGCCAAAGGCGGCATCGGCAAGAGTTTGTTCGCAGCGAACCTGGCTATCTATCTATCCCGGAAACGGTATAAAACTGTGGCAGCTGATCTGGATCTGGGAGGGGCTAATCTCCATTTATACCTGGGGAAAACCCGTCTTAAAAAAAGCGTAAATGATTTTCTTAAAAAAAAGGCTGATACGTTGGCGCAGGTTCTTGAACCGACGGCTTACGGCCCAGGACTGATCGGTGGAGACTCTTCCTTTCTCGGGGCCGGCAATATCGGGTTTGCCAGAAAATTAAAGCTTATGAATGCCTTGAAGAAAATGGATGCAGATGTAGTGGTCGTCGATCTGGGCGGAGATACGGCTTTTAATGTCCTGGATTTTTTTCTATCTGCAGATGCAGGCGTGGTCATGACTACCTGTGACCCGGCCTCTTACCTGGATGCCTATGCCTTTATCAAGGTGGCGTTGTACAGAAAGCTGAACCGAATATTCGGACCTGAATCCTTTTATTCAGGTCCGGTGGATCCGGTACTGCGGCGGTTAATCCAGGAGGCCACCCAGACTGTAGATAATTCGAGGATTCCGGGTATTTCACAGCTCAGACAGGAGGTCCGGAATAAAACAAGGACCGGCCTTCGGCTTCTGGATCAGGTGCTGAAACAATACGCCCCGTTTGTAATTGTGAACAAGGCGGATGATACCGCATCTGCCCTGCCCCCGGTGCAGCGGATCCAAAAGGTATGCAGAAAATCCCTGTCCATTGAGGTGCCCTACCTGGGAAGCCTGCCCTTTGAACCGGGTATGGAAGCCAGCGCAAGGACGCTGGTGCCCTTTGTGACCACCCCGGAGGCCCGGTCCTACACCAGAAAATTAAAGGCCATAACAAAGCGAATTCTATAGTGTTTAATGTCCGACTGAAAGCCCGTGCTTGGATGAAAACTTGCCCATATGCAAGGCGTAACCTAAAGGTCAGAAACCAAGAAAGTCTGAAACCGGAGTGTACTAATGTACATGAGGCTTTCAGACTATTGCAGCAACGCGGCAGATGGGTGAGTTTTCGTTCAAGCATTAGTTAATGGGCCAGTTTGAGGGTGACAACCCCTGCAATGATCAGGGCCACGCCAAGATAGCGGCCAAGGCTTGCCGCATCCCCATATAAAAAGATTCCCACCATAAAGGTACCTGCGGCACCGATACCTGTCCACACCGCATAGGAGGTGCCCATAGGGATCTGTTTTTGAGCCATCCAGAGCAACGCCCCGCTGATGGCCATGCAGAAGACGGCAAAGAGAACACCTGTAATCCGGGTATCTTCCTCCTGAGCCATCTTCAGCCCAACCGGCCAGCCGATTTCAAATATTCCTGCTGATATCAGATAGAGCCATTCCATAATTTTCCCTTTACCTTTTGTATTGATACGCTACCGAATCTGCGACAAAAGGGAATATAAATGCATGCACTCAGAAGTCAAGGAGGGAAAATAGCGAGAACCGCTTGAACGGCGAGAGCAGTAAAAACAACAACGTTATTTTGAACTCATTCCTTGTTCTCGCTGTTCCAGCCGTTCTCGCGGCTCTCGCTGTAGGGTAATCGCATGTAGATTTATTTTCAAAAAAGCAAAAATAAATCTAGATTTTAACTTTATAAAGCTATATACTGTATAGATAACAATAATTTTAAATTTCAATAGGTTATCTATG
>PIVQ01000173.1 GCA_003354055.1 Desulfobacteraceae bacterium
CCGGCCCAGTTTCTCCGGGCCACGCCGCCCATGACATCCCAAAGCATTGATGATTGAATGATGCTGTCTACCTGTTCGCTGCCGTCCAGCACAAGGCCGAAACCGCCGTTAATGGCTTTGCCGATACCGGTACCGCCGCCGTTGTGAAGGGCCACCATAGTCATGCCCCGGGCTGCATTACCGGCAAAACAATGGGTGGCCATGTCTGCGCAGACATTGGACCCGTCATAGATGTTTGCGGTTTCCCTGAAGGGGGAGTCGGTGCCTCCCGGATCATGGTGATCGCGGCCCAGCATGATGGGGCCGGATACCTCCTTGTTTCTGACCATTTCATTAAATCTTAACGCAATGGCCACCCTGCCCCCGGCATCCTGATAGAGGATGCGGGCCTGACTGCCCACCACCATTTTATTCTTTTTGGCATCCCTGATCCAGATGTAATTGTCCCTGTCTTCGGGTCTGCGGGTAGGATCGATACAGGCCATGGCAGCTGCATCGGTCTTGTCCAGATCTTTTGGATCACCGCTTAAGCATACCCAGCGAAAAGGCCCGTAACCATAGTCAAAGATTGGTCCCATGATATCTTCAAAATAGGAGGGATAGACAAACCCGTCCTTGGCATCTATGCCGTTTTTGGCAACGCCCTGAACACCGGCATCAAAAACCGCCTTCAAAAAGGCATTGCCGTAATCAAAGAAGTAGGTGCCCTTTTGAACAATTTTTCCAATTACTTCATAATGTTTTTTCAGACTTTCATCCACCAGGGTCTTAAATTTATCCCTGTCAGATGTCAGCAGTTCGGTCCTCTCCTCAAAGCTGATACCTACCGGACAATAGCCCCCGTCATAGACCACGTGGCAGGAAGTCTGGTCTGACAAAAGATCCACTTTAAGGTCTTTGTCCACAAGAAATTCAATAAGATCCACTACATTGCCGTGATAGGCAATAGAGGTGTTTGCTTTGGCCTCAACCGCTTCCTTGGCAGTGGTATAGACAGTCTCCAGGTCATCGGACACCACATCCACCCAGCCCTGGGAATGACGGGTTTCCACCCGGGAAAGGTCCACTTCAGCGGTAATGGAAACAGCCCCTGAAATCTTGGCAGCCTTGGGCTGGGCACCGCTCATACCGCCCAGACCGGAAGAGACAAAAAGCAACCCTGCCAGATCACCGTCTCCTGGAACACCGCACATTTTCCTGCCCGCATTGAGAAGGGTATTATATGTACCGTGGACAATGCCCTGGGGACCGATATACATCCAACCGCCTGCCGTCATCTGCCCGTAAGACGAGACACCCATCTGTGCTGCCACTTCCCAGTCATCGGGATTGTCATACAACCCGACCATGAGTCCATTTGTGATGATTACCCTGGGATTGTCGGGAGAGGATTTAAATAGACCCAGGGGGTGGCCGGACTGCATAACCAGCGTCTGGTCTTCGGTCAAATTCTCCAGATATCGTTTGATCAGCAGATACTGCATCCAGTTCTGGCAAACCGCACCGGTTTCCCCATAGGTCACCAGTTCGTAAGGGTAAAGGGCCACATCAAAATCCAGATTGTTATCGATCATCACCTGGATGGCTTTGGCGGCCTCACACCGACCCTTATATTCGGTGATGGGTTTGGCTTTGAGTTCCTCAGCCGGCCGGAACCTATATCCGTAAATCCGGCCATGGGTTTTCAGTTCATCCAGGAATTCAGGTATCAGGATTTCATGAAGGGGCTCGGGAATATAGCGGAGTGCATTTTTCAGGGCAACAGCTGTCTGTTTAGGGGTGAGGCGGAATCCCCTGTCCGGTGCGCGGCGGATACCTGGTTTAAATTCCTTTTTTTCCGGTAAATCGTCAGGCAGACAAATGCTCATGGATGCTTGATTGGTCATATTTCCCCTCCTTATATTATCCTAAGGGTAAACCCCTTTTGAATTCATTGAAACAACAACTTGTATATACAAGCTTATACAATTTTAATTTTTCTCTGTCAAGCGTTGAGATCTTTACTCAAATCAATGGAGATCAACGGGAAAACGATGATTTGCAATATTGAAAAATCTCGTGTAATCTTTATTCATCTTTAGACAAACAACCGGCCTTACTTAAGGAGTGCCATGCAACATCCTGCCGGCAAAAAAGAAGACAATACCAAATCGTCAACCGCAGAAACGAAAAGCAATGAGCTTGAGCATCTCTGGGGTGCCCTGCGCGGGAACGACGCCAAATACCGCACCCTGTTTGAAAAAGCAGGAGATGCCATCTTTTTTCTGGAAGCTGAGGGAGAAAACACCGGCCGGATCATTGATGCAAATCATTGTGCCGCCCAGATGCACGGGTATACCCGAAAAGAACTGATCGGAAAAAACATCAGGGAGCTGGACGGTCCGGACGATGCGGGAAAAGCCGCGGAGCGGATCCGCCGGATGGCAAAAGGAGAGTGGATCCGTACCGAGGCCGTCCACAGAAAAAAAGACGGCAGTCTGTTTTTTGTGGAGATCAGCGCCGGCATCATCCATCTTGACGACACCCCTTTTATTCTCGCCTTTGACAGAGATATTTCCCAGGACAAGAAAACCAGGGATGCCCTTGAAGAACAACTGACTTTTTTTCAGACTCTGATTGATACCATTCCAAGCCCGATTTTTTATAAGGACGAAACAGGCGTATACCTGGGATGCAACAAAGCCTTTGAACGTTTCATCGGCCTTTCCGGAAAAGAGGTAATCGGGAAATCAGTATTTGATGTAGCTCCCAAAGACCTGGCGCAAAAATATAAAGCTGCCGACGATGACCTGTTTGAACAAAAAGGAACCCAGGTTTATGAAGCCTCGGTAAAATATGCAGACGGCGCAATCCATGATGTAATTTTCAATAAGGCTGTGTTTTCGAAAAAGAGCGGGGAACTTGGCGGAATGGTCGGGGTGATGCTGGATATCACCGATAGGAAAAAAACAGAGATTGAAAAACAGGAATTACGAAAAAAACTCTACCAGGCCCAGAAGATGGAGGCCATCGGCAACCTGTCTGCAGGCATTGCCCATGATTTCAACAATATCCTTTCCGGAATACTTGGGTCTTCCCAACTGCTCAATCTCTATGCCAGTGAATCACCTAAACTGAAAAATGAGATTGAAAAAATCATCAGCGGCACCCACAGGGCTGCCGAATTGGTACGACAGATCTTAAGCTTCAGCCGACAGACGGAAACGGAAAAACTCTCTGTACGGGTTTCGCCAATCGTTCAGGAAGCCTTGAAACTGATCCGGGCCTCCATGCCCTCATTCATAAACATTGATACCCGAATTTCCAGCAAATCCAGAATTATGGCTGACCCGGGAAGAATTCACCAGCTGATCATGAATCTGTGTACCAATGCCTGTCACGCCATGGCCGAAGAAGGCGGGACCCTCAGGGTAATCGTAAGGAAAACTGATATTTCCGACCATGAATCCGATCCGGAATTCAACCTTACGCCGGATAAATTCATGGTTCTTGAAATCTCGGATACCGGCTGCGGAATTTCCCAGGAACACATTGACAGGATATTTGAACCCTATTTTTCCACCAACTCCCACAAAGAGAGCACTGGATTAGGGCTGTCTATTGTCCATGCCGTTGTGAAAGAACACCAGGGCCACATCAAGGTTATCAGCCACCAGGACAAAGGCTCTCTGTTTAAAGTCTATTTTCCGATAGTTAAAAAAGATTATGAACTTCCGAACCCAAAAGGTCCGGAGATATCAGAGGAAAGTCCGGGAACCGAGTTGATCATGATCGTTGATGATGAAGACTATATCCTAAGCTCTACCAGCGGTTACCTTGAAGACTGGGGATACCGGACCTGCTGTTTTTCCGACGGAGCAGAGGCTTGGGCCGCCTTTAAGGCAGATCCGACTATGATCGACCTGCTGATTACAGACATGACCATGCCCGGTTTAAAAGGCAATGAACTTGCAAGGCAAATTCAGGCTTTAAAACCTGGACTGCCCGTCATACTCTGCTCTGGTCATCGCCAAGAGAGCGCAGATAAAAGCCCGGAGATTGCCGACAATCTTAACTTCTTTCAAAAGCCGGTGGACCTGCATACCCTCACCCGGACTGTCCGTAAAATGCTTGATAAGAAAAAAGGCCACCTCCTCTAATATTAGAGATACCCAAAAGGCTGAAAACGACTTGTCTTATTTTAATTTATAATATTTGAGTTCACCCTTGTTTTTAGACTTGAGCTTAAGCTTCCTCATCCCGTATTTTTTTCCATTTATGGCAACGGTATTGTCCGTCCCTTTCCAGGTATATGATTCAGAGTCGGCAAAGAAATAAAAAACACGATTAGGAGACCGGGCAATAATGCCTCTTTCGCCCGGTTTAAGCTTGGCCCAGGATTTGGTTGTCCATTGGTCATCGCTGCCCAGGATGCGCAGGGCCAGGTAAACGGTTTCATCAGTGATGTTATGAAAACCGTAGTGGTAAAGGCTTTTGTTTTCCAGAATGCTCACCAGATTTTTATAGGCGTCCCTGGTTTTTTGGACGGCGTCCTCCCCCTGAAGGATTAAGGCAGGAATCTGTTCGGGCAGGTCTTTGCTGTCCCTGAATGTTCTGGCTATGTCCAAAACGGTCAGACCCGCCTTGTTTTTCGCCTTTAGATTAACTTCTCCTGCCATAAGGGCCTTGATATGTCCCCAGCACTGGTTGTTTACAGCCACCATCAGGGGCGTATCCCCCTCTGTGCTCCTGCTGTCCCCGTCAGCTCCGGCTTTGAGAAGAAATGCGGTTTCCTCAGGGGAGGCAAACCTGTTTCTGACCGTATGATGGAGAGGGCCGTATCCCTTGTTGTCCCGGGCATTGATATCAGCACCGGCATTGAGGAGGGATTCTATTTTCCCGAATCCCCGGTAGCAGACGGTTCTGCTTAAGGGAGTACGGCCGGTACTGTCTTTTATGTCCGGATCACATCCGATTTCGAGCAGGGCCTGTAATACGTCAGTGCCTCTTTGGTAATGGGCTGCAATATGAAGATAGCCGTCCCCGTCCGGAGTTCTGACTTCTGTATCCAGGTCCTCTGCCGCTCCCAAAAGAAGGATCATCTCAGAGTCTTTCATCTTAACTGCAATGCTCATTGCCGTTGTTTTATCCGGCGAAGAAAGATTTACATCCACACCCCGTTCAATGGCCTGCTCCACCCCCGGATAATCTTTCATGGCCACCAGTGCCATCAGGGGAGAGACCTTGGAGAGGGCAGTCACCCTGGCTGCCGTTGCAATAACCTTCTGAGCATTTTTCAAGGGGAAAATCACCTGAACCCTTTCATCAAGGGTGGTGACCAGATCGAATTGGATGGATTTCCCTTTGCCTATCAGACCAAAACTTTCCTGATCAAGTGGGATGGAGATTTTTTGGACAGGGGCATCCCCGGACAGCCGTCCCTCCGCACTACCGGGCAAAGCTATTTGGTCAATTCGTATACCGGTTACTTCCCTTAAATATTTTTTTTGCTCCTTTACCGAGTCGGTATTCGCCCAAGGATAAAGACCGGGTGTAAACAACAATACAGGGGCACCGGTGTCAAACCCAACCTCAAGGGTATGAGATCCGAAAATATCCCCAAGTTCTTTCTTATACCGCTGCATGGTCACTTTAGCCCGGTACCCTGTGTTTCCATCCGGAGATGACCAAATCTTCCACTTGGCACGGGGCTCTGAAAAGGTCTGAATTTCTTTTGCACGCTCTTTTCTGTAATATCCCAGGGTGATCTTGGGGTTGCTTCTCTCTCCCTTTGCACTGATAACGATCTCATAATACATCTTCTCAAACTCCAGGCCGGCGCTGCGAAAAAAGACCTTAACGCCTGAATCCGACACCTGTTCCCCATGAAAAAGGGCCAGAGGCTCCATGACTTTATTTCCCACATCATTGACCGCATCATCCCAGGTGTCTGTCAGGGTGATTTGCGCCCTGTCTTTTCCCACGATACAGGAAAGGTTTTTACCTGTTGCCTCAAAAAAAGCCTTGGATTCAAACCGGAGCTGCATTTTTTCCTCATCCATGACAATTGCCGTAAAATGGGTGCCGTCTTCAAGAAGAGAGGTATCCCCTTTAAAATGGATGTCAAAAACCCGGGACATCTCATCCGTGAACAGCCTTGCCGTTTCAGGACCTGAAAGTGAGGGAGCGGCATAACTAATTGGGGGCAGAAACAAAAGTACCAAAAGGACAAACCAACCAAAATATTTCATGGATCCTCGCAAGGAATGGTGTCAGATTACAGCAACGTTTGGGTTAAAAAAGCGATACAATAGGACAGAACTATTCTTTCTGTCAAGAAAGACAGAAAATTACTGTAGCACCCATAAGACATGGCCTTTTAAATTTGGCTATGATATTGTTAATACTATCCAATTTCATATTTTTTTTTATAACTATGGGGGTGATGCGCATGAAAACCATGAAAGCCCTGACAAAATCCAAACCGGAACCCGGATTGTGGCTGGAAGAGATTCCCATTCCTGAAATCAGTCACAACGAGGTTCTCATTAAAATTGTAAAAACCGCCATCTGCGGCACCGATATCCACATTTACAATTGGGACAAATGGTCACAAAAAACTATTCCCGTGCCCATGCACATCGGCCATGAATTTGTGGGCCGTATTGAAAAAACAGGATCCCATGTTAAAGATTTCAAACCCGGTGATCTTGTTTCAGGTGAAGGCCATCTGGTCTGCGGCCATTGCCGCAACTGCCTGGCCGGCCGCCGGCATCTGTGCAACGATACCAGAGGCGTAGGGGTAAACCGGTCCGGCGCCTTTGCCCAATACCTGGCCATCCCGGTGACCAATGTCTGGTACTGCGATCCCAATATCCCCATGGATATCCTGGCCTGTTTTGACCCCCTGGGCAACGCCACCCATACAGCCCTCTCCTTTGATGTCCTGGGAGAAGACGTTCTCATCACCGGAGCCGGCCCCATAGGTTGTATGGCTGCCGCCATTGCCAGGCATTCAGGTGCCCGCCATATTGTGGTGACAGATGTGAACCCCTACCGCCTGGATCTGGCCAAAAAGGCCGGGGCCACCCTGACCATTGATGTGACCAAATCCAGTGTTGAAGAGGCAAAAAGCCACTTAGGCATGAAAGAAGGCTTTGACGTGGCCATGGAAATGTCCGGCAACCCTGCGGCCCTGTCCGCCATCCTGGATAATATGTGCCACGGCGGAAAAATTGCCATGCTCGGCATCATGCCGGAAAATACCGAAATCGACTGGAACAAGGTGGTGTTCAATATGCTCACCATCAAAGGCATCTACGGCAGGGAAATGTATGAAACCTGGTACAAAATGACCGCCATGCTCCAGACCGGCCTGGATATCAGCCCTCTGATCACCCATAAATTTCACTATACGGATTTCCAGAAGGGATTTGAGGTGATGGCATCCGGGCAGTCTGGGAAGGTGATCCTCGACTGGAGCTGAGCTCCAGTCGGGAGCAAGAACGGCGAGAACCGCTGGATCAGCGAGAACGGGTGAAGGAAAATTTCATGATTTCCTCTTTTGAAGAGCTTGAGGTTTGGAAAAAAATCCTGCAGACTGGCAGTGAGATTGTATGAACTGCTGTCTGATTGCAGAGACTTTGCCTTGAGAGATCAGATGCAGCGGGCCGCAGTTTCCATAGCCTCCAATATTGCTGAGGGAAAGGAGCGAAATTCTGTTGCAGAGTTTAATCGGTTCCTTAATATCTCAAAGGGTTCTGCGGCAGAACTAAGAACCCAGCTATACATTGCCAAAGAAATAAACCTGATTGCTCCCGATAAGGCAAATGCACTGATCCAAGAAGCAAAAGACATCTCAAAAATGCTTCAAGCATTAACCAACAGTCTAAAGCTTTGAATAAGCTTTTGCTGCTCCCGCAGTTCTCGCTGATCAAGCGGTTCTCGCGGCCAAAACGAAACCCTCAATAACGGAGAAAATACTTATGTCCACCACCAGACTCGACAAAAGCTTACAATCCGAACTTTCCGTTTTGGCCTCCGAAGGCCGGGCCAAGATCCCCGAACGCATAATCACCGGCTATATCACGGCCGAAGGCAACAACGGTCCCCGGTATCAACTTGAAGGAAGCGACAAGGCCTTTATCCGTCTGAACTCAAATTCCTATCTGTCTTTATCCTGCCATCCTGAACTGATAAAGGCGGCGGACAAGGCCACCCATGAATTCGGGGTAGGCCCCGGAGCGGTCCGGTTCATTGACGGAACCTTTTCCCATCATGACAGGCTGGAAAAACGGATTGCCGATTTTGTGGAGAAACCTGCAGCTAAAATTTTTAATTCCGCCTATACCTCAAACTGCGGTCTGGCCCTGTCTATTTCAAATAAAAAAACCCACTGGATCGGCGATCAGCTGAACCATAACTCCATTATCCGGGCCATGCGGATTACCAATATTCCAAGTCCCAACAAGGGCATATTTAAGCACAATGACATGGATGATCTCAAACGCTGCCTGGATGAAGTATCGAGTGAGATGGAACGGGTGGTGGTTATCTTTGACGGAATCTTTTCCATGCGCGGGGATTATGCACCAATAGATGAAATTATTAAGATCTGCAAACCCTATGAAGATCGATTCAAAGACGGCGTCATTACAGTGGTGGATGATTCCCACGGAATTGGTGCATACGGGGACACTGGCCGGGGCACCCCGGATTATTGCGGCGCGGTTCCTGATATTATTGTGGGCACATTTGGAAAGGCATTCGGGGTCAACGGCGGATTTATTGCAGCCAGCCCGACCATCATAGAATCCGTTCGCCAGAAGGCCGATACCTATATCTATACCAACCCTCTGAGCGTGGCTGACTGTGCAGCAGCTGTCCAGGCATTGGATATCTGTGATTCAGACGAAGGACTCGGACTGCTGGCTCACCTCAAAGAACGCACCGCACAATTCCGCATGGCACTTAAAGGATTGGGGCTTGAATCCATCCCCGGTCCCCATCCCGTGGTGCCTCTGATGGTCAGGAATACAGACAGGACAAAGCAGCTTGTTCAATACCTTTTTGACAACGGGGTACTGGTGGTGGGGCTGACCTTCCCCGTAGTGCCCAGGGGAGATGAGACCATCCGGTTCCAGATAAACGCGGCCCACACTCAAAGTGACATAGATTCCGTGATTGACTTACTAAGAAAATTTTAAATAGCGGACAAGCCAACGGACCTGCCCCTGATGGTGCAAACTTAATCGAAAGCTATTCCTTTCGAGGCTGTTTCAGGAAAGCAACTAGTATTTCATGGAGGAGGTAATGCTCAGGTCCGCATCTGTCACGGTAAGGGCAATCTGTTCAAAGTCCGGTTTTCCAATCCCCGTATAGTGGTCGGGAAACCCATACCCCTCTCTGGGAATCATCAACAGATAATCCATTTTACCATTTCCATTTTCATCGTGGTGAACGGACAGGGCATATTTGCCCTTTGGTACATCACCAAGGGTTACCTTTACTGACTTGCCCCATGGCCGAAGTTCCAGACGTGCAAACGCCTGGCTTTCATCCAAATTTTTATAGGATGCCCGGCTGTTGTAGAGGGCAAAACGAACCGTCCCTTTTTCAGACCGGATGCCCCGGATATGAACAGTGATCTCCTGGGCCATGACAGAAGTTGCAATCAAACAGAGAACAAGACTAAAAGCAAAACATTTCATGGTATTTCCCTTTGATTTTAAACGACCGGGAATAATCAAGACGAATAAAGCGGCAACAGACTCCCGGATTTCCGCAGCCACGATGCCATAACACAGCGGAAGTATATCCATTTACCATTTGGTTATCAATACCATCATTTATTAGGTTTGCATAAACTCATCTCAAGTAATTGTCGCGGGCAAACAAGGCAATGGCCTCTGAACCGATTATGGCCAGCCCATTTGAATGCAGGGCGGCTGCACGAAATTTTCCGTCTTGACAATGACTGAACATAAAGAATATCTGATTGAATTATTGCCGGATTTAAAATAGAATAAAAGAATCTCGTAAACAACGCAAAACCTCAAGGGAAGGACGCCATGGACCATCTAAAGATTCTTCAAGATAAACGCCTGCTGTTAGTGGATGATGAACCTGATATTCTTGAGACCCTTGAAGAGTTGCTGGACATGTGCTGCGTTACAACCGCATCCTCATTTGCCGATGCAGTAAACTTTCTAAAACACAACACCTATGATGCTGCTATCCTGGATATCATGGGGGTTAAGGGATATTCCCTGCTTAAAATCACCCACAAACTGGATATCCCCTCCATCATGCTCACGGCCCATGCCCTGACGCCGGATAACCTTAAAGCCTCCATTGAACAGGGGGCAGACGCCTATGTGCCTAAAGATAAAATGGTAGATATTACCCTGTTTGTCTCAGATGTATTGACGGCCAGGCAACAGGGCAAAGGGGCACCTATCACCTGGTTCTCCCTGCTTAAGCCTGTATTTGATAAATTATTCGGAGAAGGGTGGCGAAAAGATGACCAGGCATTCTGGGATGAGTTTGACGAACGCCAGATAGCGAATCGGGATGATATTCAAAAATATTAGGGTAACACCTACTTAGGTCAGGGGAATGACTACCGTAAATTCAGCACCTTTGCCGTCATCTGATTCCAGGGTCAATGATCCGCCCATATCCTTGAGCAGTATCATGACACCGGCAAGCCCTAAGCCATGGCTGTTAATGGCACTCTCTATGGATCCGCCCGTTGTAAAATAGGTATCAAATATCTTTTTGTGTTCCGAAGGCGGAATGCCCCTACCGTCATCCCTGACGTTAAGAACAAGCTCTTTTCCCCGGATGTTACCTGAAATCTCCACCAGATCAGCCCGGTGTTTAAAAGCATTGCTCACCAAGTTTCTTAAAATCTGCCTGACCTTTGCCTTGTCCAGGCAGACACGGGTATCCCAGGTTTTAGTATCAAAAACAACACGAAACCCGCAAGATTCAAGAGTTCGCCCCAGACTGTCGTAGGACTCCATTTTACGGACAATGTCCGCCATGGGGGGATTGAACAAATCAAAGATCTCCACCAGAACCGTGGTGACCAGAGATGATACTGTAAACTTCGACAAGGTGACCACCCCCTCTCTGGATCTGCCCAGTTCCATCACATCATTAACCAGACGCTGGGTGGTCAGGGTGTTTCGTATAATCCGTTTGATCACCTTCTGCTGTTTTTCTGTTAGGGGACCGTATGTGTCCTGGCGCTTGAGAAGAGACTTGGCACCGGCATCGATAACGGAAAGGGGAACCTTTAAATCGTGAATCAGGATTTCGGTTTTAATCGTGGTATCCGGCATATCGTTCTTGCCCCCTTAAAATCCTTGCAATTTGAATCAATGATTTTATATAGTGT
>PIVQ01000899.1 GCA_003354055.1 Desulfobacteraceae bacterium
ATTCCGGAGAATATTGATACCGTCACCATGTATGTGGGCGTCCCACGCCAGGAAAAAATCATTGAAGAGATTCTCAGGGTCAAACCCAAACGGGTCATCTTCAACCCTGAAACGGAAAATCCGGGGGTTTACGACCAGCTCAGATCCGCCGGCATCCGGGTCCAGGAGGCCTGCACCCTGGTCCTGTTGAAGACCAATCAGTATGATCAGAGTTGATCAGATTATACTTCGCCTTTTTTACTGGTCAGATAAACCCCTGCTCCCACAAATGAGGCGCCGATGATATGGAACATTGCAAGGCCTTCCTTTAGAAACCATATGGACAAAAAGGCCCCGAAAAAGGGCATGAAATGAATATACATCCCTGCACGGACAGGACCGATCCGGGCCACCCCGTGGTTCCAGAAGAAAAAGGCCAGGACTGAGGCAAACAAAGAAATATAAAGTATGGCCAGTATATTAGCGGGATTCAGGGACAGGACCTGCCCCTGGTACAGGGAGTACAGATACAAAGGCATCATCAGTGCCACACCGGCAATAACAGAGCTTGTCAGCAGCACCAGCTGGGGCAGATGTTCAGGTCGCTTTTTCAAGAGGATGGAATATACGGCCCACAGGGGCACCGCCAGAGCCATCCACAAATCGCCCCGGCTGAATTCAAAATTCATCAGCATCGCCACATCACCACGGCAGATCAGTACCAGGGTGCCGGCCAGCGACACCATAATTCCAAAGCCCTGATACCAGACAATCCCCTCTTTAAAGACGATCCAGGAAATACAGAGGATAACCATAGGAGAGGTGGACAGAATAATCAGGGCATTAATGGCAGTGGTATCTGCCAGGGCAGCATAAACGCAGATATGAAAAGCAGCGATGCCGGTAAATCCCAGGGCCAATATCAGTTTCCAATGGGATAAAATCTCAGTCTTATATTGAATAAGCCGGGTAATGCTCAAAGGAAAAAGCAGGGACAAGGCCAATACCCATCGCCAGAAATTCAGAGGAACCGGATGAATCTCTCCCTGCAGAACTCTGCCCACGATAAAATTGCCTGCCCAGAACAGGGCCGCACAGATCAATGCGGTATAGGGGGAACAAAATAGACTTTTTAAAGTTATCCGGGACTGTTTAATATCTTCCATTGCCATACCTCCCTTTGGTTTTGATATGACAAAGTATACCTGCCGTCCGAAGCTATGTCATGAGACCCAGCTCACAAAGTAAACATAAGTTTTCAAATTAAATTCTGTGGTTGAACACTCAGCTGGGACCCAGGTCCCAACTTGTCATCCCCCACGGCCGAGCCCGGCATCCCTTGCCGTGACAATGGCCTGGGCACGGCTCTTGATGTCGAGTTTCCCAAATATATGGGTGATATGATTGCGTACTGTTTTGGGGCTGATGAATAATTGCTCTGCAATCCGGTCATTGGACAGCCCTCTGGCAATCAGGTCAAAGACCTCCTGCTCCCTGGGGGTTAACTCGGGAAAAGGCTGAACCGCAGGTATCTCAGAGGAGCCTGTCCCGGCAAAATCCTGAACTGCAGTCACAAACACCTCCCAGGCCGGTTCGGTTTCCAATAAAATATGATTGCGGCTTTGAAGGGGAATGAACCGGGCATCCGGAATCAGGCTTGCCGTAAGGCATCCCTCTTCAAAGGGCACCCGGGCATCATCCCGGGCATGGAGGATTAAAGTGGGGATAGAAATCTGCCCGGCCAGAGACCGGACATCGATATGGTCAAAGCAGGAGACAATCCGTCCGGCAGTCGCAGCTGAGGTGGAGGCCTTGTGAATATGGTTGAGGGACCGGATCTGTTCCGTATCGGCATCGGGCTGAAAAAGGGTGGTGAATACCTGGCGAAAAGCCGGATTTTCACTGCCCCACCCCATACGGATAAGGGTCAGGAGCAGTTCGGTCTCTTCTACCTGGGATTGAGAAAGATCCCTGTGTTGCCGCCCTCTCAGATAACTGCCGTAAAGCACAAGGCGGCTGACACGATCCGGATTGGCAGCAGCATAGGCCGCTGCCACAGCACCGCCCTGGGAGATACCCAGAAGTGGAAACCGGTCTATCCCCACGGCATTTACTATAGTTTCAAGATCTTCAACCCAGGTATCAAAGGAAATTCGGTCAACATCCCTGTCCGATAATCCACATCCCCGCTGATCATAACGGATCAGAGTGAAGTTCTCAGCCAGGGTTCTGTACCAATGCCGCCATACCGGGCTGTCCCATTCATATTCAATATGGCTGAGCCAATTGGCAGCCTTGACCAGGGGCGGTCCGTTTCCGGCCACGGCATAGGCCAGACGGGTCCCGTCTTTTGAACGGCAGAATCGGATTTGTTGCATGGCCCCCCTTATTCCAGAATCGGCTCTTTTACGATTTAAAATGTCTATCCTATGCCTGAGGGAAGTTCACTGTCAAGGGGGGCAGCGAGAAGAGCTGGAAAAGCGAGAGAAGCGAGAAAAGGAAAAACTTTCATCCTGTATGATCAACTTGCTAAAAAACTTGATCTTTATTCAGCGGCAATGTTATAGAGCACCTCTTTGACATTGGAGGATTATTTTGAAACACCACATAGCTGCCAAACAGACCTATTATTACGGGTATTATATATCCGGCTGCCGTGGTGTTTTCTGATCTGATGTAAACAAAAAACTGAAAATTTAATGCTGCAAGCCGAAAATGCCTGCAGCATTTTTTATATTTTAAAAGGGTTGCAACGCATTTCAGG
>PIVQ01000174.1 GCA_003354055.1 Desulfobacteraceae bacterium
TTGGCTAACCAGTATCCGCGACATGGCCAGCTCCTGGGCAAGGCCTTCATGGAGCTTATCCGCCACATTTTTCTTCTCCCGCTCCTCGGTAAGTACGAGGTGTGCGTTGAGTTTCCTTAACTCCTGGGTCCTTTGCATCACCCGCTCTTCAAGCCGAATCTGGGATTCACTCAAATCCCTGGTCTGCTTCTGGATGGCAATCTCCATGGCAACCAGTTGCTCTCCCATCTTTTTAACCATGGGCATCATAAATAAAAGGCGGGACAGGGTACCGCCCAGAAATCCTTTCACAGCAGGAATGATCCCCCTTGCCTCTTCTTTTAGCTGAATGTGATACTCACAAAAATCATCCCCCCGCAATTCGCAATAGGGTTCTCTGACGACAACACCGTGTTCGTTCTCTATGCTGACCACTACAGGAACCGATTCCAAAACGCCTTTTGTCATCTGGTCTTCCTTTTCCAATGCTTCCAGAACCAGATCATCTCCCAGATCCCTGGATAGCCGTTCAAGATAATGTTTTTTGGTTCTTTTACGAATCACTACCAATCCGGGTTTTGACATTTTCCCATCGTATTCCAACTCCAGAACAGAGTTGAAATTTTTATTTACCTGGGCGACTTTCTGATAGACAAACCTAAGTCCGAAAACTTCTCCTGCGGCCATCTGAAGAAAATGCCTGCGCATCACGGTTTGACCTACCATGTGGCAACCTTTGCTGTCCATCCCCAGCCTGGCAAGAGCATACTCTACGACAAGCCGACTTAAATGAGAATTAATCCAGACATGTTCATTCATGATCCTTTTTTTAAATTCCCGGGATGTTTCTATGGTGGGTAGATGGCTGTCGATAAGATGACGTATGAAATTTGCTTTTTCAACATCCCCTTTATATATGCCGATGAGGTCGATAAAGAGGATCAGGTATTTGGCCGTGACCTCTTCCGGGTAAAAAGGATTGTCAATCCTGCCAATTTTCCGGATAATTTTGTTTTCCTGCTGTATCTGAATAAAATTCAAAGTGAGCATTTCTTTCCGCGACAGTTCTTCCGAATTGATAAGGGCAACTGCGCGATAATTTGGATGACGATCATGATATACCTTGCGACCCTGATTCTTTCTTATGATAAAGTCCCTTCCAAAGTCAAGGCCGCGGAAGCAAATATTAGAAAACAAAAGGAATAATGACGGGGAATTGAAAGCCGCTTATCTTTTAAAAATTACTGCCCGGGCTTCAGAAAGGCAAAAATTAAATATACCAAAAATACGCCGCTCCGGGGTCTCAGGAGCGGCGTATTCGTATTCACTGATGCTAAAACTTGACGCAATACTTGCTGCAATAAATTGCTGCTAAACCTTTTCTACCTTTACGGCACAGACCTTAAGTTCAGGAATTTTGGCAATGGGATCAAAGGCCGGATTGGTTAATTTATTGACATTGGCCTCTTCAAAGTGGAAGGGCATGAACACCACCCCTTTGTCCACCCGTTCCGTGATCATGACCCGGGTCTGGATTTCACCTCTCCTTGAGGCCAGATTCACCCTGTCTCCGTCGCAGATATCCAGTTTCGCAGCATCTTCGGGATGAATTTCCAGAAATCCTTCGGGGATTTCCCTATCCAGAGCCGCAGAATTCCTTGTCATGGTACCGGTATGATAATGGGCATAGACCCGGCCCGTGGTCATCCAGAGAGGATATTCCTCATCCACGATTTCTGCAGGTCCCTTGTATTCAACAGCATGGAACATGCCTTTTCCCCTGGTAAACCGACCATCCTTGTGAAGGAACGGAGTGCCCGGATGTTCAGATGTGGGGCATGGCCATTGAATGCCGTCCCCTTCCAGGCGTTCGTATGACACGCCACTATACGACGGGGTAAGAGAGGCGATTTCATTAAAAATCGTTTCAGGGTTTTCGTACGCCATCTCGTAGCCGAATGCATTGGAAACATCCTGAATGATTTCCCAGTCCGCCTTTGCTTCACCAACAGGATCAATCGCTTTTCGCACCCGTGTAATCCTGCGTTCGGTATTTACAAAAGTACCGTCTTTTTCCGCAAAGGAGGCGCCGGGGAGTACTACATCGGCCAGACGGGCCGTGGGTGTCAGAAAAATATCCTGAACCACCAGGAAGTCTATTTTTTCAAGGGCTTTTTTCACATGGTCAGCATCTGGATCCGAAACCACGGGATTTTCTCCCATGACCCATAGCGCATGTACTTTTTCCTCGTCAATGCCGGACAGCATTTCAGGAATCGTCAGGCCGATCTGCGTGGAGAGTTGCGTAACCCCCCAGGCATCTGCAAACTTCTGGCTGGCAGCCCCAAGGGTGACCGGCTGGTACCCGGTAAGCACGTTGGGAAGACCGCCCATATCACAGGCACCCTGGACATTGTTCTGGCCACGCAAAGGATTTACCCCGGTGCTTTCCCGGCCTATATTTCCGGTGACCATGGAAAGGTTGGCCAGGGACTTTACATTGTCCACCCCATTGGTATGCTGGGTAATTCCCATACAATAGACAATGGAGGCGGTTCCGGCTGAGGCATAAAGTTCGGCTGCCGTCGAAATTCCTTCAACGGTCAGTCCGGTCAGGGTGGCACAGGCGTCCAGATCAACCCCGTCGATTAACGACTTAAACCCTTCGAATCCTTCCGTATTGGCATCTATAAATGCCTGATCGGCAAGTCCCCTGTCCAGAATGACCTTCATCATCCCGTTGAGCAGGGCAACATCGGATCCCGGTTTATGCTGAAGATAAAGATCTGCAAATTCAGCAATCTGGTTTTTTCTGGGATCCGCCACCACAAGTTTGGCACCCTTTTCCAGGGCTCTGAAAATCCTCGTTGCCACAAGGGGATGAGCTGTGGCTGTGTTGGAGCCTATAATAAAAATGGTGTCCGTATTCTCAAGCTCGGCAACGCCGTTTGTCATGGCACCACTTCCAAACGCTGCGGCAAGACCTGCCACAGTGGAAGAATGTCACAATCGGGCACAATGATCGACATTGTTGGTGCCGATAGCGGCCCGGGCAAACTTCTGCATGAGGTAGTTTTCCTCATTGGTCACCTTGGCAGAGGCAAAAAAGCCGATGCTGTCGGAGCCCTTATCATCCCGGATGGTTTTCAGGCGATCTGCAGTATAGGCAATGGCTTCATCCCATGAGACCTCCACAAGCTCCCCGTCTTTGCGCATCAAAGGCTGACTCAGCCTCCGGTCACTCTGGACAAACTGGTGGACATTCCATCCCTTGATACAGAGTTTTCCCTCGTTGACCAAACTTGTCTTACAGGGAATGGTATTGGTCAGTTTCCCGTCAAGGGTTTCAAGAAAAAAATTGCACCCGCATCCGCAATAGGTGCAGGTGGTCAGGGTTGTCTGATACTCCATGATTTTTCCTTTTTATTTGGACGGACCCATCTGGCTTAAAGGTGAGCGTTCGTTTCTTTTAATCCCCGATGTAAATCCGAATTCCGTATCCATGATCTGGGCAGTTTTTTTGTACAGAAGCCGCAGGGGAATATCCGAAGTACAGGCCTCATCACAAAGGCCGCAGTCCACACAGCGGTCAGCCATGTGCATGGCCCTTGTCATATGAAACACCGGAACCTCCACGGGCAGGTCCCCTTTGGCCACAAGATCCTCGCATTCCAGGCTGCACTCCTTGCAGAAGCACATGGGGCAGATATCGCGGCATCCGTAACATTTCACGCATTTGACAAATTGATCCATCCAGAAGTCAAAACGCTTGGCAAGATCCAGCCTGTCCATATCCGCAACCTGTTTTAAATCAGGGGCCGGGGTTTTGTCACCCGCCACAAGGTTTTCAGGAAAAGGTTTTTTACATTCGCAGGCAATTGCCAGACTTTCAGGACAGCCCAGTCCCACCGGGACAACCTTATCCTCATCCAGCTGGTTGAGACGAAACAGGCCAAACAGACCCCGCTCATCACAGCCTCGTACTAAAACACCGAAAGTATCGTCCGGATAGGCCCTGGCAATGGTGACCAGACTCTTGTTCAGCGGATATCTGGCATCGCCGGCCGTCTCCCGGTCTCCCAAACAGAACCCTTCAAGCTGATCAGCCTCTTGATATAGATGAGGCGCCACATGACCGTTCTTCTCAATCAGCCCCAGAAAACCTGCAATCTTCTTCTCGCTCAAAAGCCTGTTCACATGCGCTTTTATATTTTCTATCATGCTGTTCTCTCTTTTCCCGCGGTTCTCGCTGCCCGATCTTTATTCAGGGGCGACGGTCCCAATTCCTTCAGGGTATCTATAAATGAATTCACCTCTTCCACAAACTCCGGAGCTTCGGCAGAGGAGACCCAGCGGGCCCTGAGGCGTTCCTTTTCAATTCCGGTAAAGTCCAGCATCTGGGAGAGGACCTTTACCCTTTTTTCCGTAGAATAATTACCATACAGGTAATTGCATTCGCCGAGATGTCAGCCACCCACAAAGACCCCGTCAACTCCCTGTTGAAAGGCTCGCAGTACATGGTGGGGAGAAACGCTCCCGGAACACATCACCCGGACAATCCGGATATTTGCAGGATACTGCATACGACTGACCCCAGCCAGGTCAGCTGCGGCATACGCTCACCAGGTACACAGAAAGCAAATGATATTGGGTTCGAAATTTTGGTCACTCATGTTTTTATTCCTAATCAGTTTTAATAATCTGACGTTTTTCCTTTAGCCGGTAATAGTTCGCCGCCGGAATTAGTGAGCCGCCCTTAAGCAGCCCCGATCTGGGCCAGCAGTTGTTCTGGCTTATAGCCTCGGAGCAATGCCGAATGTGACGGGCAGGTAGCCGCACAATTTCCGCAGCCTTTGCACAGGATTTCATTTATCTCGCAGACCCGTTTGTCCTTATTAAATGAAATGGCCTCATAAGGGCACATGGTAAGACAGCTAAGACAACCCACGCAGGAGTCCGGATCAATCTGGGCCACTATGGCGCTTTTGACCAGCTTGTCTTTAAACAGGATGGCGGCAACTCTTGAGGCCACACCGATGCCTTGGGTTCGGCTTTCTATAGCTGTTGCCGGATATCTGCCCGACCCTGCTAAAAAGATCCCGTCAGCGGCAAAGTCCAGAGGTCTCAACTTGGCATGGGCTTCAAGGAAAAATCCGTTCTGGTCTGTGGGTACCCTTAACATATTGGCCAGTTCGCCGGCATCATCTCGTGCCACCAATGGGGTGGACAGAACCGTCAGATCCGTAGGAAGATCAAGGGTCTCTCCGGTCACGGTCTGAAAATAGGTGACCCTTCCGTCTTCAACTTTCGGAGGATTCTCAGGGGAATAAACATCAAATCTCACCCCTAACCCACGTGCATCCCAGAGCATCTGCTCTTTGTGGGTGCCGTACATCTGCATATCACGGTAGAGCACTCTCACATCAGCCAGAGGGTACTTCTTTTTGACAGCCATTGCATTTTTCACGGCAGTCATGCAGCAGATCCTGGAACAGTACGCTTTGTCATTGTTTCTGGCACCGGCGCACTGGATAAAGACCATGCGTTTACCCTTAAACCCGGCCGCATCAAGGGTATCTGTCGCAAGCTTTAGCTCCAGCTCCATCAGGGAAATCACATTGTTGCCGTTATATCCGAAGATCCCCTCTGGAATCAGAGGAACTGCACCCGTGGCAACCACCATGGCACCTACGTCTTCAGTAACGTTGCCGTCAACCGTATCGATTGTCACCTCATAGTTGCCGATATAACCGCCCGTGGATTTAACCTGAGCACCAGTGTAGCAGGTAACATTGGAGCGGGACTGAACATCATCAACCACACGGTTTAAAAAATCATCGGCAGTTTCGCCTGTATCCAAAGTACCGACGGATTGAAGCAACCCACCAAAACTTTCGGTCTTTTCCACCAGGATAACGGAAAGATCCATATCAGCCAATGCCTGGGCCGCAGACAGCCCTGCAATACCGCCGCCCACCACCATAATTTTCCGGACCAGGGAGGATTCGATTTCCTCCTGAGGCTCCAGACCGGCTGCTTTAGCCACACCCATTCGTACCAGATTTTTGGCCTTTTGGGTGGCATCATCCCTTTTGCCCATGTGGACCCAGGAACACTGGTCCCGGATATTCACCATCTCAAAGAGATAGGGATTGAGACCGGCCTCGGCACAGGAACTTGCAAACAGCGGATGATGGGTCCTGGGTGAACAGGAGGCCACCAGCACCCGGTTCAGGTTTTCCTTGGTAATAGCGTTTTTGATTTCCACAATCCCGGATTCGGAGCAGGTGTAAAGGTTTTCCTTTACATAGACTACATGGGGAAGGGTCTTGGCAAACTCGGTGACATCCGCACAGTCCAGATGGCCTGCGATATTGGAACCGCAATCGCAGACAAAGACACCGATCCTGGGTTCTTCGTACATTTTCATATTTTCTTTGGTCATCATTCTATCCTTTATGATGCCTTCTGGGATTTTATCACGGTCTGAACCGCTCTTGCAGCAGCTGAGCTTGCCTGGGCGACAGATTCGGGAATATCCATAGGGCTGTGTGCACAGCCGCAGACAAAAATCCCGTCTTTGGATGTATCCAGAGGATTGGCAGGATCTGTTTTGAAAAAGCCGAATTTATCCAGGTCAACCCCAAGGGTCTCTGCAATCTGCGGGGTATTTTTCACCGGCGCACAGGCTGTGGCCAGGATCACAAGATCATATTCCTCTTTGACTATTCTTTGGGTAACGGTATCTTCATAGATCAGCACAGGAGATTCGTTTTTTCCCAAGGTAATCTCAGCCACACGGGACCGCTTATAATCGATTTGGGAGGCATTCTCTCCGCGGACCTTATACTCTTCAAACCCTTTGCCCACGGCCCGGATATCCATACCAAAAATCACGGATTCAGTATCATTGTCATGTTCATGGGCAATGATGGCCTCCTTGATGGAATGCATACAGCAGTATCCTGAACAGAAAGGATAAAACCGAAGGTCCCTGGAACCTACACACTGGATAAAGGCCAGCTTTTTGGCAGTGCTGATGGCGGATACCTTTTCATCAAGGATCTCAAGCCTGTCAGCCATACGCTTGTACTCTTTAGCCTTGGCTGCCCATTTCTCAGCATCCTTGGCGAGGGTCTCGGTGAGCTCCAGGGTATTGGTGGTCAGAGCCACCATAAAATCCAACGAGTTGTGACCGTGCTTCTTTTCAAAACGTGCAAGGGTCTTGGTCAGCTTGGCGATTTTCTTTTCAAGGTCGGCCTTTTCCGCCTTAAGCTTGCGGTCGGAGGGCCTGTAAAGATGCCCTTCGGTGGGTCCTGAGGCAGAGAGGAACCGCTCAAACTCCATGGCAGTAATGACATTGGGAAGCGTCGCATACCGGTACTCAGGCATTTTAACCGGATCAAAAATATCATAACCGGTTGCCACAACCACGGCACCCACGTTCAGCTCAACCGTCTGCTCGGTCTGCTCAAAATCAATGGCATTGGCCTCGCATTTTTTGGCGCAGATCCCGCACCGCTTGCCCTGAAATACCCGGCAGTGATCCGGATCAATGGCATGGGTGGAAGGAATGCCCTGGGCAAACCAGGAGTAAACCGCCTTGCGATCGGCATGGCCCTCGTTGTAGAGGTCGGATACCGACGTGGGACAGACTTCGGCACAGGCACCGCAGCCCGTACATTTATCCGCATCCACATACCTTACCTTCTTCAGCACACTTGCGGTAAAATTACCCGCCTCACCGGCAAGCCCTTTAAGTTCACTGTAGGCCATCAACTCTATATTAGGATGTCGACCGACATCCAGCATCTTAGGCGACAGGATTCAGATGGCACAATCATTGGTGGGAAAGGTTTTGTCCAGCTGGGCCATTTTCCCGCCGATGGACGGCAGGCGCTCGACCAGGTGGACCTTGAATCCCATTTCCGCCAGATCCAGGGAAGACTGAATCCCGGCAATACCGCCCCCAAGGACAAGTATATCTGTAGTCAAATCAACCTCCTTAAGCGATTAACAGCTAACCGCTGGTTTAACCGCATTTTAATTCTATGCAGCCTTTAGGCTTAATGTTTGCAGGCCCCAACGCTTTAATAGTTTCCGTAAATTCGTTTGCCACATCGGCAAATTTATTACCCTCTGCCGATGAAATCCATTCAAGGCGGACACGGTCTGTGTCAATGCCCAAAAGGTCCAAAAGGTCCCGGGTCATCTCAAAGGTCTTGGTCGCTTTTACATTACCGTCCAGGTAATGGCAGTCTCCCATGTGTCAGCCTGACACCAGGATCCCGTCCGCCCCCTTTTCAAAGGCTTTGAGGATATAATTCGGGGTAATGCCCCCGGAACACATGACCCGGATAATCCGCATATTAGGCGGATACTGGAACCGACTCACACCGGCCAGGTCGGCTGCGGAGTAAGAACACCAGTTGCAGGCAAAGGTGATGATTTGAGGATCAAAGCTCATAATATTCTTCCTTATTCGTTTAATGCGGCCTCTACCATTGCCAGCACTTCGTTATTATAATGGTAGACCCCTGCCGCACCGGTCGGGCATGCGGAGGAACAGGCAGCGCAGCCCTTGCAAAGGGCCTGTTGAACCCGGGCCAGCTTAACGCCATTTTCATTTTCATAGACCTCAATGGCGCCAAAGGGACAGGCGGCCTCACAGGCGGCACATCCCCGGCACTGAGCCTCGTCCACACTTGAGACCACACCATCCACAGTCACACTGGTCTTTGACAGAACAACAATGGCCCGTGACGCTGCCGCCTTGGCCTGGGATACACATTCTTCAACCGGTTTGGGATAGTGGGCCGTACCGCAGAGGAAGATGCCGTCCGTGGCAAAATCCACAGGCCGCAGTTTGGCATGGGCCTCCATGAAAAACTTATCGTCGTTAAGAGTCAGTTTAAATTTCTGGGCCAGGTCTTCATTGCCCTCGGCCACAATTGCAGAAGCAAGAACCAGGAAGTCGGCCTCCACATGGATGTCCAGTCCCAAGATCCTTTCTTTTACCTTTATGTCCAGGCAATTTTCATTGGCCGTAACCAGAGGTTTTTCATCAGGGTTATACCGGATAAAGATGACGCCTTTATCCCGGGCTTCCCTGTACAGGGCTTCCCGCTGGCCGTATGTCCGGATATCCCGGTACAGGACGTAAACATCCATGTCAGGATTGATCTCTTTGAACTGGACGGCCTTTTTAACGGAATGGGTACAACACACCTTTGAGCAATAGGGTCGTTCAGAATCTCTTGAGCCCACACATTGGATAAAGACGGCTGAATTGGCCTTTTTTACCATATCGGGATAATCCCGCATGGCCGGATCCAGATCCACATGGGTGAACACCCGGTCATCCTGTCCGTATAGGTATTCATCAGGTTTGCCTGCACCTGCTCCGGTTGCAATGATGACTGCGCCGTGATCCAATACCGACTCACCGGCATCACCGTTCAACCCGGAGGTTTCAACCTTAGTCTTAAAATTACCCACAAAACCGTTGGTATCTGCTACCCTGGACTGTGTCATCACCTCAATGCCCTCATGTGACCGAACCCGGTCCATCATGGCTCTGACATTTTCGGCAATGGGTTCATGCTTCCAGGAGTGTTCAAGATTCAAGGCATATCCCCCTAAATCCTCCCCTTTTTCAACCAGATAGGTGTGGAATCCCTGGTCCGCAAGCCCCAGGGCTGCTGTCATACCGGCAACACCGCCGCCGATGACAAGCCCCTTCTGGGTAACACCCACCTCAGGCTGGGCAAGCGGACTCATCAGCGCAGCCTTGGCCACGGCGATTCTCACCAGGTCTTTGGATTTTTTGGTGGCAAGTTCCGGTTCCTTGGAATGAACCCAGGAACACTGGTTCCTGATATTGGCCATTTCAATCAAATATTTATTCAGACCTGCATCCCGAAGGGTCTCCTGAAACAACGGCTCATGGGTTCTGGGGGTACAGGCTGCAATAACGATACGATTCAGCCCCTCTTGCGCCACAACCTGCTTAAGTTTGTCCTGGGTATCCTGGGCGCAGGTAAACATGTTCTCTTCAACATAAGCGACATGGGGAAGCGTCCTGGCATATTCAGCCACGGAAGGGACATCCACCACACCGCCGATATTTGTGCCGCAATTGCAGACAAAAACACCGATCTTAGGATCTTCCAGCTCAACCGCCTTTTCAACAGGATAGGTCTTGATCTTGGTCAGGCTTCCCCTTGCCTTGGCAAGGGCGGCGCCTGCATCACATGCAGCAGCCGAGGCCTCCATGACCGACATGGGAATATCCTTGGGCTCGGCAAGGGCGCCGCAAACGAAAATACCGTCGCGGCTTGTGGAAACAGGTGCAAAACAGCTGGTTTCCACAAAGCGGTCGGAATTCAGGGTAATCCCCATCTTTTCAACTTCAGCCGCCAGATCTTTCGGGGTTTCCATACCCACGGAAAGAACAACCATGTCAAAGGTATCAACAATGTTTCGGCCGTCTTCGGTCACATAGGTGCAGGCCAGACTCTTGTCTTCATTTTCCGTAATGGTGTGGATTCTGGATCGGACAAATCTGACACCTTCGTCTTTTGCCCGCTCATAGTATTTTTCAAAATCCTTGCCGTATGTTCTCATATCCATAAAGAACACAGAGGCCTGAAATTCACCTTCAATGTGATCCTGTGTCATGACAGCTTCTTTAACCGCATACATGCAGCAGACAGATGAGCAATACCCGTTGCCGCATTTATTCTGGTCTCTGGAGCCTACACATTGGAGCCAGGCGACACTTTTTGGAGACCGTTTGTCAGGGGCACATTCGATATGGCCGCCGGTGGGACCGCCGGCAGATAAAATCCGCTCGTACTCAATGCTGGTGACCACATTGGGAAAGGCCTTGTACTGATAGTTGTCCAGGCCGGAAGGATCAAAAGGCTTGAATCCGGATGCCAGAATCACAGAGCCGACATTCAGGGTATGAATCTGTTCCGTATCTTCGTAGTTAATGGCCCCTGTGGGGCAGACCTTGGCACAGGTTCCGCATTTATCCTTGATCAACTTGAGACAGCGACTCGGATCAATAGCATATTTTAGGGGGACCGCTTGGGGATAGTCCACATAGATGGCCTTGCGTTTGACCAGGCCCTCGTTGAATTCATCCGGAGTTTTACCCGGACACTTTTTGGTACATTCCCCGCAGGCAATGCATTTGTCCATGTCGACAAATCTTGGGGCCTGCTTCAGGGTAACGATGAAATTGCCCTGTTCACCATCAATGATTTCTACAGTGGACAGGGTGTGCAGTTTGATGTTCAGGTGCCGGCCGACCTCGACCAGTTTGGGTGAGATCACTCACATGGCACAGTCATTGGTGGGAAAGGTCTTGTCCAGCTGGGCC
>PIVQ01000900.1 GCA_003354055.1 Desulfobacteraceae bacterium
CACCCCTGCTATATCTGTTTTGGAAAATCCAAGATCCTGGTAAAACACATTGGAGATCACTCCCAGCACAATATCAGAAATACGGTAGAGGCCTATCAAAGCCAGAAGCAGCCAGGCAACCGCCCCTCCGTAACGAGTGAAAAAATCCGAGACCGGTTCCACATAGGAGGACCGGACCATGTTGCTGTCCACAAACCCTATGCCTGTAAGTACCCGCGCAATAACCACGGCAAACCCGATACCGCCCGTAAGCCTTAAACACTCCACAACAAATCCGGCAAGATGGTGATTTTCCACCCATTGCCCAAGAGTTGCCTTCACCCCATGGGTCAGGTCTGTCGTCAGGTAGAACCAGAGGACAAACCCTGCCGCCGCAAGGAGAAAAAGCATAAAGGACCGGACATATGCCCAAGAGCCATAGTCCCGGGTCGGCGCCTTCTCGATTTCCGGTTCTTTAATTATTAAAGCGGTGGCAACCCCGACGCTCATGACACCGGCCATGATCCAATAGGTGGTCTGCCAAGCCTCATAGCTGTAGGCACCTTTGGACGAGCCCAGCAAATCAGCGATAAACAAAGCCCCGGCTCCTGCCACCAGCATTCCGATTCTGTAACCGGCAATATAGGCTGATGCCATTATGGCCTGGAGATCGGCACCGGCAGACTCAATACGATAGGCATCAATGACAATATCCTGGGTGGCGGATGAAAATCCGAGAAGTACCGCTGCCATGGCCATGACAGTTAACTGACTATGGCCTGATGCAGGATCGGTCATGGCCATCCACAGGATGGCTGTGATGATCCCGGCCTGGGCGGTTAAAATCCATCCCCTCCTGCGTCCAAAGACCTTTGTTAAGAAGGGGATGGGCATCTGATCCACCAAAGGGGCCCAGACAAATTTAAAGGAATACCCCAGGGCAGCCCAGGAAAAAAAGGTAACTGCAGACCGCTCCACCCCGGCTTCCCTCATCCAGAGGGAAAGGGAAGAAAAAATCAAAAGAATGGGCACACCCGCAGAAAAGCCGAAGAACAACATGGTAACGACTCTGGGGTGCAAAAAGGCCTTAAGAGACTGACGCCATTCTGGCTGCCATTTGGACGAAGTATTATTTTTCATGGATTACTATTTATTGGTAGGCTTATAAAGAGGTTTCGAAGTTGAATGAGACCCCGAAACATTTGGTCGTCTTATTTTTATCTTTGAAAAATTGGCGACAGTCTTTTACGATACTATCCATCTGGACATCGGTACGGTCCTGATTCAGGTGAATCAGCCCCAGTTGTCCCACGGAGGCTTTCAGGGCAAGATCCAGAACATCGGGAACAGAAGAATGCCCCCAGCCGGTTTTACATCCGTACTCATCCGCTGTATATTCGGCATCATGGAACAGAAGATCCGCCCCTGTGCAAAAATCAATATACTCCTGGCAGGTCAGGCTCTGGTTGTGGGCATATCCCAATTCGTGATCCGTGAGGAACACAAATGTCTTACCGTTTTCAGTAAATTTATACCCCAGGCTGCCCTCGGAATGGGAGGTGGCTATGCTTTCAATATCCAGAGAACCTACGCTAAAACTGCCGTTCAACGATGAATCAAATTGAATATCCGCCTGAAAATCTTCCATACGAACCGGAAAAAACGGATCTTTCATGACTTCGTCAAACACCGCCCTGGTATTCATGCCGGCAAAGGTCCTGTCCTGAACCATCATCCGGACATCTTTGCGAAGAAGGGGATGAAAAAAGGCTATGCCAAGAATATGATCCCAATGGGTATGGGTAAGAAGGAGGTAGTATTCCATTTTCTTTCGCTGGAGCAGAGATTTGCCTAAACGTCTTATTCCGGTACCGGCATCGACGATTAAAATTTCACCTGAGTCTGCCTCAACCTCTATGCAGGTGGTATCTCCCCCATATTCGACAAACTCTTTACCAGATACAGAAATGGATCCTCTGGATCCCCAACATCTTATTCGCATGATTCTCCCGCATACCAAAATTTGAGTCTACCCGCCTAGTTTAGCCGCTGAGTTTAGCCGCAACAGAACGGTTTTCATAGAATCGTATGATTTTACGCTAAAATCAATATTTTTTTTTAGCGATCATTTAATTATGATAGGATTTTGTATCTAACTCCCGGGAAAAAGGCAATTAAATTCTATTCATTTTCTGCTTGTTAATTATTTTCAAAAATAGTTTGAAAATACCAAACTTTTTAGGGTACACATAGTGACAGCAGGGGTAATTTTGCTTAGGAAACACTAGGTTATCATTCACCAACCAATAACAAAATAAAGGGGATTTCACATATGGCACAGCTTATCGCAGACCGGCGGGATGTGGACTTTGTATTACATGAACAGATCGGGACGGTTGACCATGAATTGTTTGAAGAATTCAATAAAAAAACCATTGATCTGATTGTTTCCGAGGCCAGAAACCTGGCTATCAAGGAAATTCTGCCCACCTTTAAGGACGGAGATGAAATCGGCTGCACCCTGGAAAACGGCCGTGTAACCACACCGGATTCCTTTAAACGGGCCTGGAAACTCTACTGCGAAGGGGAATGGCTGGCCATGTGCGACGATCCTAAAGTCGGAGGCCAGGGCATGCCCAAAACAGTGGGATGTGCAGCTCTCGAATATATGGTAGGTGCCAACTCCGCATTCATGCTTTACTACGGCATGACCCACGGGGCTGCGAAACTTGTTGAAGCGTTTGGCGACGACACCCAGAAAAA
>PIVQ01000901.1 GCA_003354055.1 Desulfobacteraceae bacterium
GGCTGCCCTCCCCCTCCCCTGATTGAAAGGGATCAGGAACTCTGGTACAGACCATGATCAAAAGTATCAACACGGCCCATGCCGCAAAGAAATAGAAAAAAAACAAAGGAATGCCCATAACGGAGACCTTCAGGTTAAAGAGGGTGATGACCGGATAGGAAAACAAAAAGCAGCCTGCCAGAAAAAGGCCTATATATCGTCCGGTTATGGATTTATTCTCAAGCATGATCTTTTCCTTTTTTTGGATGGTGAGAAAAGAATCGTAAATCTGTCTGTCCTGATTGAATGCAATCAAATAAATTGTAATTTTATATTCAGAACATTATACTAATATATCATTAAATCCTATGTTTAAAATAGTATATTATTAAACTGGTACCTTTAAAATAGTATACCATTAAACCGAATGTTTAAAATAGAATACCATTAAACCGAATGTTTAAAAATTGGTGATTTTATGGCATGGGAACAAAAAATTGTTGATCCGGCCATGGTTATGCGAAAAATCCGGCCCGGAATGAGTATTTTCCTGGGCACGGGTGTGTCCGAACCTAGGACCCTGATTCATTATTTAATGGACGCCTCCCTTCCCAACCTGGCTGACCTGCAATTGATCCAGTTGCTCAGCTTCAGCGATGAAATTTCCCTGAAAACCCTTGATGCCCAGAAGTATCGCTTAAAGACCTTTTACACAGGACAGATGGTTGACAAGGCCATTACTGAAGGGCAAGTGGATTTGATCCCCAATCGATTTCTTCGGCTGCCAAGGCTCTTCGACTCCCAAAGGATCTTGGTGGATGCGGCCTTTATCCAGGTCACCCCCCCTGACGCATCCGGGTATTGCAGTCTTGGGGTATCCCTTGACGTGGCCAGGATTGCCATGGAAAAAGCCACTTTGGTTGTCGGTGAAATCAACCCCAAAATCCCCAGAACATTCGGCGACACCTTTGTCAATGTGTCCGAGTTTGATTACCTGGTCTATGCGGATCAGGACCCCATCTATTTTGACCGGTGGGAAACACCGCCCCCCTTTGACCAGATCGCAGCCCGGATGGCCTCCCTGATTCCCGATAAAAGCTGTATCGCCTTTTCAATCGGCCCTCTGTTTGAGGCCCTTTTAAAAAAGCTGAAAGGAAAACAGCACTTAGGCATCCACTCTCCTATATTTACAGATGCCCTGATGGATCTTGTCAAAAGTGGTGCCGTGACAAACCGGTATAAGGAGATTTTCAGAGGGAAATCCATTGCCTCATACGGCATCGGTACCCCTGAACTCATGGACTGGCTGGACAGGAATCCCATGGTTGAATTCCAGGGCATTGACCGGGTGTTCGATCCCATCAACATCGGGATAAACCCCGGGGTTATTGCGGTAATTCCGGCACGGACTGTAGACCTTTCCGGCAGCATGACCTTTCAGGAAGGACTGGGAAATGTGATCTCTGGGCCCATGGAGCTGGTGGACTTTTTTATGGGGGCTGAAATTTCAAAAGGAGGGATTACCATCATCGGTCTGCCCAGCCGGAATCCTTCGAATGTCCCTAATATACAGGCGGCCATCGAAACAAACCATAACCGGTTCGGATTTGAAGAATCCATTGACATGGTGGTGACCGAATTCGGTATCGCCCGACTCAACGGGCTTTCGGTAAGAGAACGGGCACAGGCGCTGATAGAGATTGCTCACCCGGATGATAGAAAAGGCCTTGTTGAACAGGCCAAAACAAAACGGATTCTCTACCCGGACCAGATTTTTCTATCGGAAAGCCCCCATCTGTACCCGGATGAGATTCAGGAAGAAGCGACGCTGAAAAACAATCTCCGTGTGAGGTTCAGGGGAATCCGTCCCTCAGATGAAGAACAGATGAGACGGCTTTTTTACAGATTTTCAGATGATGCCATCTATTACCGGTATTTTGCATCCATAAAGACCATGCCCCACGCCAAAATGCAGGAATATGTCAATATCGACTGGAACCATACCATGTCCATTGTGGGCCTGATCGGGGAACCCGGGCAGGGGCAGATCATTGCCGAGGGGCGGTATTTAATGGAAACCTTTGGCCCCAGAGCTGAAACCGCCTTTGTTGTGGATGAAGGATTCAACAATAAGGGTATTGCCACCTATCTTTTAAAACTGCTGATGAAACTTGGAAAAACAAGGGGGGTAGAGTTCTTTACCGCCGATGTTCTGTTTTCAAACATCGGCATGATGAAGGTCTTTAAAAAAATGGCGCCCAAAGTGGAAGCCGTTCTCCAGGAAGGGGCATACAATATATCTTTCCCCATCACGTAGTTCAGCTTTACCATGACAGTGAAAAAAACGTGTGGTGTGATCAGGCTGAAATATTTATAATTGCGCCCCTTTAATCCGCCCCTTGCCAGATCACACTCCTTTCCGCTATACTCACCGCAATTTAACACAACCGGAAGGCAGATAAATTATGGAAGAGAACATCAGCATGCAGATCACGATGCGTCTTCGGCAGATCATCCAGGAGATGTCCAGACACTCAAAACAGCTCCAGGAAAAGTATAAGATCACGCTGCCCCAGCTTATCTGCCTGAAGGAAGTGGCCAACCACGGCCCTATTGCCATCGGCGCCCTGACCAAGATCGTATTCATCAACAACAGCACCGTCACCGGCATTATTGACCGACTGGAAAAACGAAAACTGGTCCAGCGGGTGAGAATCTCCAAGGACCGCCGCCAGGTCCATGTGGAAATTACCGAAGATGG
>PIVQ01000175.1 GCA_003354055.1 Desulfobacteraceae bacterium
ACCGCCAGATGCTCCATCATGGATATGGCAATTCCCATATTTCCTTCACTGTTTTCAAAATCAATGGGATTTACCTTATGGGGCATGGTGGAAGATCCGGTTTCGCCTTTTTTAACCCGTTGCTTAAAATACCCAAGGCTAATGTATCCCCACATATCCCGGTCAAAATCAATCATGGTGGCAGCAGCCCTGACCATGGAATGAAGAATCTGGGACAGTGCATTGTTGGGATTAATCTGGGTGGTGAACAAAATGGGTTCCATATCCAGGTGATTGCGGATAAATCTCTGGGAGGCAGCGATCCAGTCTACTTCGGGAAATGCAAATAAATGGGCATTATAATTGCCGGTAGCCCCGTTAATCTTCGCCTGAACCGCCTTGCCGGACAGAAAGGCGATTTCCTGATTCATCCGCCAGGCGTAGTTGATCAACTCTTTACCCACCGTGGTCGGAGTGGCCGGCTGCCCATGTGTGCGGGACATCATGGGAACCGCTTTATAGGCCATGGCTTTTTCTTCAATTGCCTTTACATATTCCTGCAGCAATTCAAGGGCGATCTGTTTTCCCTTTTTGATCATCAGGCCATATGCGGTATTGTTTATGTCCTCGGATGTACATGAAAAATGAACCCATTCGCGAATGGCTCCAAGACCTGCCTTGTCCATTTTCTCTTTGATTAAGTACTCTACGGCTTTGACATCATGATTGGTTTTGCGTTCAATTTCCTTAACCCGCTCTGCATCTTTGACATCAAACCCGTCCACAACGGAATCAAGGGCGGATAAATCCAAATCAAAAGCCTCGCCCTGGACCTGATTCAGTTTCAAGTCTGTTATGATAAACTTTAGCCATTCAATTTCTACTTGAACGCGATGGCGGATAAGACCGAATTCACTGAATATTTCTGAAAGCTCCCCTGTTAGCCGTGCATATCGTCCGTCAAGGGGGGTAATTAATGAAACCTTTGTCATAACTTCTCCATAAGAAATCCGTGGACACAATAGCTAAAACACCAAACTAAACACCTAAATTTATTTGATATTTTTAATAAAAACCAGTAAATCTGAAAGAGCTTTTTCCAATACAAATAGCAGACTATCTAACAATTAACAATCGAAAACAAGCGTAATCCTTTTGGTACCATCAGAATATACGGGCCATCATAGCAGATTCACAGCAGATTCTCAATCAACCCTAGTTGTCCACCCAGGGTAATCGCATGTAACTTTCAGGATCAACAATTTCAAGGAGTTACCTTGATACTGGCAATCGCATATGGAATCAGGCTAACGATATAAGTATTCAAAAACTTTAAGAATAAAAAACCGACCCAGGTTTACATGCGATTGCCGTGGTTGTTCAACCCCTGTTGTTCTGGCAATGAGATTCTGCAATATTGTCCGGACTCAAAAAGGCAACCCCGTCAGGTTTTGATGCCGTGCTCCCAAATCCCATTACCATGGAGAGCCTCTCACAGACCCTTTATCAAATGCTGAACAGATAGGAGAAGCTCTCCTTGATTCAGACAAATTACAAAAAAATAAAAATTAATGGTAGCTTCTTAAGGCTTCCTTACTTGACAAGGGCCTGGCTTTTAAAGTATTTTAGCACTTTATTTATTTATGTTAATCATTTTTTTAGCGCCCTTTGTGTTGCAGGAGTAAAGTTTTATGGCATTAACCAAGACCATTATTGCAGAAAAGATACAAGACAACCTTAGCATTTCCAGAACCACGACCTATGAAGTCATGGAAGAATTTCTCGAGATCATCAAAGAGACCATTGAAAACGGTGAAGACATCATGATCAGCGGTTTCGGCAAGTTTTGTGTCAACGAGAAAAAAGCCCGAAAAGGAAGAAACCCCGCAACGGACGCAGAGATGACTCTGCCTGCCAGACGTGTTGTAACCTTTAAATGCTCTGGAAAACTCAGAGACCAGATCAACACCTGATCCTAGGCCCCATTGCCAATGTTCTTTTCAGACCAAGTCATTATCGCCATCATTCTTATAACCCTCATCGGCAGTTATTTGATGAACAATCTGGCTGATTTTCTGAACCTTGGCAATTTAAGCCCCACACTGCCCAAAACATTTTCAGACGTATATGATGCGGACCGGTATGATAGGTCCCAGAGATATTTAAAAGTGACCACCCGAATGGGGGTGGTCACTTCCAGTGTAGACCTTGTTCTGCTCTTGATCTTCTGGTTCTTTGGCGGATTTGGTCTTCTGGATACCTTTGTGCGCAACGCAAGTCCAAGCACAATTTTATCAGGTCTTTTATTTATCGGTATCCTCTCAGGCTTGCAATTTATCCTGTCTCTTCCCTTTTCCATCTACAGCACCTTTGTGATTGAAGAAAAGTTCGGATTTAATAAGACCACCCCTAAAATTTTTATCCTGGATTTGATTAAATCAATTGTCCTGTCTGTAATCTTAGGTTCAGCGCTGCTGTCACTGATCTTTTGGTTTTTTGAATCAGCCGGCTCCTTAGCCTGGGTACTCTGCTGGTCAGCCACAAGCCTATTTCTGATGGCGGTTCAATACATTGTTCCCACCTGGATCATGCCCCTGTTTAACACGTTTACCCCCCTGGAAGAGGGTCCGCTAAAAGAGTCTATCTTTAATTATGCCCGGTCCATTGACTTTCCCCTGACCCAGATCTTTGTCATGGACGGATCAAAGCGGAGTGCCAAATCCAACGCCTTTTTTACCGGTTTTGGAAAAAACAAACGCATTGTTCTCTATGACACCCTGATCAAGGAACAGGAGGATGAAGAACTGGTTGCCGTGCTTGCCCACGAAATGGGCCATTTTAAGAAAAAGCATATCCAGCGCCGACTGATTCTGAGTATTGCCCAGATGGGAATTATTTTTTACCTCTTATCATTGTTCATTTCCCATGAAAGCCTCTTTCATGCTTTTTTTGTGGACCAGCCGTCTGTCTACGCCGGACTGATCTTTTTCAGTATCCTTTTTTCACCCATTGATCTGATCATTTCCATTGTAATGCAGTTTTTTTCCAGGAAAGATGAGTACGAGGCAGACCGGTTTGCCGCCCGGACTACAAAGAATCCCAAGGCCATGGTATCGGCCCTGAAAAAGCTGAGCGCCCATAATCTGTCCAATTTAACGCCCCACCCCTTTTATGTGTTTTTAAATTACTCCCACCCACCGGTGCTGGAACGGATTTGCGCCCTGCTCAGCCTTGGAAAAGGCAAACAAAATGAATAAGCCTGCGGGTAAGCTTCTGGTTACTGCCGACCTTCACGGCAGCCTGTCCACCTGGCTGACCGTTAAGGCTTTGTTGTCAAAAGAAGACAGCCTGGCTGTGGCCGGAGACTTGTTTGATACACGTTACGGCCACTATGGTCATCCGGATTTCCAACCGGATCAGATCCGGTCGGATCTGCCCGAACTTGGGCACTCTTTATATTACGTATACGGGAATTGCGATGTAGAAGGCTATTGCACGGGATATGGCCCCGAAAAGACCTTCAAGGCCTTTGGAAAAAATATTTTCATCCATCACGGCCATAGGATGATTCCTAATAATTGCCAGGCAGATATCATCATCCAGGGACATACCCATCTGTGTCACCTTGAAAAAAAAGACGGGAAAATTTTTATGAATCCCGGCAGCATGCCCCATCCCAGAAACAGTTTGCCCAGTTATGGCTGGATTGATGACACTCAAGTTTGTCTTGTGGAGTTAAAAACCGGGAAAACCCTGGCATCCATCCCTTTGCCTTAAACAATTAAGAGGTTGACTTTAGTCATCACTGATGGGGTTGACCCGCTGCACAGGGCTGATTTTCTCCACCCGTCCTATTCCCATCTCCTCTGATCTGCATCGCCTTTTTTGAATCTTTTTTTTCACCGCCATATGCCGAGAATATGTGTCATAGGGGTCTGTTGGCGGGCGTAAAGACTTGCGTTTCAGGGGTGTTTTTTCCATTCCCGGTTCAATATCATGTAAAACAGCATCAAAACGGGGAGTACGTCTCTGTCTTGAACGCACAGGCGGCGGCTTGGGTGGTTTTTCTTGTTTTCCCGGCGGAGAGGCTTTGGCTTTAACACCTACACTTGACTTTTGCCCTGCCTTAGGTCCGGGCTTAGGACGGGTTTTAAACCGCTGGGTTACCGAGGTAAAAAAACTGGAAATGGACTGGTCTGAAGACGCCGTGGTCTTCTTCTCAGAAGGAGAAGTTTCAGGCAGCAGAGGAAAAATGAATTTAAATGCGGCATTGATATCTTTCATCCTGATCTCAGCTGTCGCAGCACGTCGCGGCTCCCTGGCAAACCGGTCCGGGTGGAAGGACTTGGCCAGCGTCCTGAAGGCATGTTTGGCATCCGGGGCTGTCGCATTTGGGCCAAGTCCTAAAATTTTCATGGCAGATTTTTTATCCATATCACTGACCATACGCCCGGACCGGTATCCCGTCAATTGATTCATTTGAAAAACCGGGAATGAGATGATACTATCTTCGGATCTTTACTCAAAGGCTGAACTCAAAAAAGGAGACCCTATGACCGCATCGGCATATATTCCAGTAACCCTTGGCTCTGATCCGGACCAGGATGCATGGTTCACCGCTTTTTTCCTTGAGAATCACATTGACCCCTTTGCCTACCCCACCAAAGTCGGAACACTGGAACAGGTCGAATTCATGATTTTTCCCGAAAACGATGAACGGTTTTTCCCCTGCTCCGACCGCATGTTTTCCGCCATCATGTCAAGAAAGAGCGGCAGATTCGTCCTGGCCAGGTACAGGGAAGTCTATGATAAAATCATTCGACTGGTGGATGAGTTCATTGAGTCGGAATACGACAGAAAATTTCTGACCGGTTTGATAAAAATCAAATTTGACCATGAAATTGAAAGCCGTCTTCTTATCCCTTCCCGCCTTGAAAAACGTCTGTACAAGATTTTTCTAAGCCGCACCCATATTGAAGACCCCTATTCCAACCGTAAAAAGAAAGAAAACAATAAGGCATATCGTCTGATCACCTCAGAGACATTTAAAAAGGCCCTGAACTATATCAACGGTTCCATTGACAATATTGAGCAGCGCAGTCTTTATGACCTCAGGGAAAAAATAAAGGAAATTGAGTTTCAACGGCTGCTCAGCCTTCTTTCAGCAGGGCATCTCTGGCAGGATGATAATTTTAAAGTTCCGTCCTTGTCCGGTATAAAAGCCCTGTTTGATACCCAAATTACCGGTAACGGACTCTCACATCTTATGGATCTGATTCATAAGCCCAAATCCAAGATTTTATGGCTGACCGATGAGTCCGGTGATGCGGTTGTGGACATCAGTATTGCAAAATTCCTGGCCGAACTGGGTCATGTGGTGATTCTGGTTGTCAAGGAAACCCCGTTTTTTAAAAAGGTATCCCTCACAGACACCCGCACCGATCCCACATTGGCCAAATTATTAGGCAATGCTCACTTCATCCATGAAAAGACCATCAGCAAAAACAAACTGGTCCGGCGCCTTAAGCAGGATGAAAACCTTTATGTGATGTCCGACGGTACCAAAGAGGCGCTGAACCTTCTGCTGGTCTCCACCACATTTTCCCGGACGTTCAAAGAGGTGGATTGCGTCATATCCAGGGGGGCGGCACAGAAGAACCGTCTCATTAACACCCATTTCCAGTTTACCAGGAACATGATCAATATCAGTGCGGAAGACGGGGGATTATCTATCACCTTTAAGCCCAGTCATCCTGATTTTATTAATTTTAGCCATACGGATCTGGAAGAAAAGGCAGGCAGAATTATCGCTCAGATGAAATCAGCCAAGGCCAAAAATATGACCGTCATGTTCTACAGCGGCATTATCGGCTCCATCCCCGGTAAAATAGATGTGGCCAAAAAAATCATGAGCGTCTTTATCGACCATCTGAACCAACAGTCTGCTGATCTGTTTATTATCAATCCGTCGCTGTATTACGAGCCGGGCATGGATGCAGACGATCTCATGTACATGTGGGAAATTGTTCAGAGAAGCAGATATATTGATATCTGGCGGTTCCAGACCTCAGATGACATCGCTGACAGCTTTGCCCTGATGAATCAGAAGGTCCCGCCGGAATGGATCGGAAAGGATTCCACTTACAGCACCGGATGTACCAAGGAAATGCGAATTGCCCAGGATGTCCAGAAAAAGAATACGGAAATGCAGCTTATGGGTCCGTCTTTAAATAGATTTATGCGCCGGGATGAATACGGAGTCGGCTCCATGTATGACCAGCGACTGGCTGATTGATAAAAAGGTTAGGTTCCGGATTCAGGCCCCAAGGCTGGCCAATGCCTGATTAAAGGCCTTGAGGGCAAGGGCGGCGCAATGATTTTCCTTTTCAGGTAAGGTCTTGAGATAGGAAAGGATCTGATCGTCACGGATCCGGGAAACCCCTGAAATATCTTTGCCTTCCGAAAGTTTGATAATGGTATTGGCACAGGCATGGGTATAGATGCAGCCACGGATATCATAGGAAATGGCAGTCAACTCTCCCTTATCTGCCATTAAAAAGAACTCGATGGTATCCCCGCATTCCCTTTGTGCTTTGCCATAACCGTCAGAATTATGAACGGTTTCCTGATAATCCCGTTTCATGGCCATCTCCAAAAACTCAAGGGAATGATCATTCCAGAAGTCAAAGCTTTTTTCTTTTTGCTGCTCCGTTGCCTCAGTTGCCTTCATTGCCGTCTCCTTATGGTCGCTAAATTCTACTATTGTCATCCCGCTGACCAGACAATAGTAAGATCAATATAGAAAGATGCAATAAGAGTTTTCTTCAAATCGATTTGTCATCTAATCTTATTTGCTGTATATTACGAATTCTACGTCAATAAAACCGGACCCCGATGGACCCTGACACTATGGATTTGATCTATTTCACTACGAGTTTTTTGATTGGTATTGGTGCGATAATTATGGCACTCAATATCATAAAATTTCACGGGGTGATCCAAATATTAAAAAATATTGATCAACTGCAATACAACTCCCTAAGGCCAATCCTATTGTTCCATCATGCATTAATCGTTTCTTTTTTTGCAGGCTATATTGCGGTCTTGATTGCGATCAACTCAACACAAATGAGTATAGGCAATTTTTTCGTCAGCATAATTTTTTTTTCAGGGGCTGTTTTTGTACTTCTGGGTATCGTGCTCCAGAAGCGAATGATCAAATCCATAGAAGCCATTTACAAAGAGGCTTTGATTGCAAATAAAAACCTTTCACTCAACCAGCAGGAACTTAGCCGGACAAATCTTTCATTAAAGCAGGAAATAAAAAAGACAAAAGACACAGAAGCGACACTGCAGAGAAGCTATGACACACAAAAGATCGTCAATCAAATTCTAAGAAAATCCTTAACAGGGGCCAGTATTCCGGAAGTTGTCGATCATTGTCTCGACCTTGTCCTGTCACTGCCATGGCTTTCGTTTGACGCCCAGGGGTGCATCTATCTTGTTGAGGAAAAATCCGATGTACTGGTTTTAAAAACACATAGAGGTTTTTCAGACGAACTTCAAAAGGAATGTAAACGCATACCCTTTGGAAAGTGCCTGTGCGGTCTTGCCGCTTTAAAACAGGAACCGGTTTTTTCAAGCCATATTGATGCCCGCCATGACATTCTCTTACCCGGTACGCCGGATCACGGGCACTATTGTATTCCAATACTGTCAAAGGGATCCACCATAGGAATTATCAATATTTATGTAAAGCCAGGCCATATAAGAAAAGAGAGGGAAGAAAACTTTTTAAAAGCTGTGGCAAACACAATGGCGATTATTCTGATGCAGCATTATGCAGAAGAACAAAAAAATGAAATGGCCACAAGATTGCAACACTCTCAAAAAATGGAATCAATCGGCACCCTGGCCGGTGGTATTGCCCATGACTTTAATAATATCTTATCCGGTATCTTCGGGTATGCGCAACTGGCTGAAAAGAATATAGGCAATAGAGATAAGGTCAGAAATCATCTGCATCAGATTGACAAAGGAGCCCACAGAGCATCTGACCTGATTCAACAAATTCTTGCATTCAGTAGAAAGTCCGGCTCTAAAAAAACGCCGATCAGGCTGAATCTGATCGTAAAAGAGGCGATCTCTTTTCTCAGGTCATCAATGCCGGCAACCATCAGCATTCATGAATCCATAGATTCCAAGGCCTATATAAAGGCAGACGCAACCGGCATTCACCAGATAATGATGAACCTGTGTACAAATGCCTTCCATGCCATGAAGCAGACAGGCGGAAAATTGTCAGTGAGTTTGTCAGAAGTAACTATAAACACGCCACATGATGTTTCCAACTTGAACATAACGCCCGGCCCCTATCTGGAATTGAAGATCAGTGATACAGGGCACGGCATCCCCCAGGAAATCCAAAATAAAATATTCGAACCCTACTTTACGACCAAAAAAGTAAAGGAAGGCACAGGCTTAGGACTGGCAGTCGTGCTTGGTATTGTCCAGGCACATAAAGGCCGAATCAAGTTAGAAAGCCATGCAGGAAAAGGCTCAACATTTCATATCTATTTTCCCCAATTTGTTGAAAGACGCACGTCCAAGGAGGATTCAGGAGAAAAGGAGATAGAGATTCAAGGAGGAACAGAAAAAATTCTCATGGTTGATGATGAGAAAAGCATTCTGATGTCAACATCAGCACTTTTAAAGGATTACGGTTATGCTGTGGACTCTTTTTCAGACTCAACCGCGGCATTTGAAGCCTTTAAAACCGCTCCTGATACGTTCGACTTAATCATTACGGATATGACCATGCCCGCCATGACTGGCGAAGAACTCTCCTTAAAAATTTTCGATCTCAAAAAGGAGGTGCCAATTATACTCTGTACTGGATACAGCGACAATATTTCAAAAAATAAAGCATTAAAACTTGGTATAAAAAAATATCTTCAAAAGCCGATTGATAACCGACAATTGCTGGTATTGATCAGAAAAATCTTTGATGAGAATAATGCTATTTCCCCTGAAAATTAGGCGTTCGTTTTTCAAGCAAGGCGCTGATTCCTTCCCGGGCATCTTCCATTTCAAAGGTCCGGGACTGGACATGGGCTTCCATCTCTGCCGCCCTTACCGGATCCCAGTCAAGTCCCTGATATATGGAGTGTTTCATCATTTGAACCGCAATCGGCGCACAAAGGGCAATTTGCCCGGCAAGGGCCAATGCTTTTTCCATGACCTCTTCTTTATCCACGGCATAGTTCACAAGCCCCATGGAAAATGCCTGTTCACCGGTAATAATAGATCCTGTAAACAGCAGTTCATTTGCCTTTGCCAGACCCACCAGCCGGGGTAATATGTAAGAAATGGCCATTCCCGAGTGAAGCCCCAGACGGGCAAAATTGGCTCCCATCTTTGCCCGATTGTTTGCAACACGGATATCACACATCAAGGCAAGGCCAAGACCACCACCAATGGTATGTCCGTTAATTGCTGCGATAACAGGGATTTTGAGCTTTCCGATATCAAGGAAAGGCTGGTATAAATCCAAGAGGACCTTGTTTAAGAGGGGGCGGTCCTTCTGTATAAGCCCGCTCTTAAAATCAGCGCCGCTGCAAAATGTATTGCCGCTGCCGGTAATGATGAGGCAGCGTAATTCCTGGTCTTGTTTTACCTGATCCAGGATCTTTTGGAAAGCCGGCATGTTTTCCAGATCCATGCTGTTTCGGTTATCCGGGCGGTTTAGGGTAATGACGGCAATTTTGTCTTTTTTATCATAGATTATCGGCTGGGTATCCAAATGGTTATTCCTTATCTAAAAGTCATTTTGCCCCGGACCATCCCGGGGTCATCTTGTAATTTATTCAATCACTCACTGATCAACTCATTTTAATTATGCAAAAAACACATGGATATATACCTTTTTTATCAACGCAAAAACAACCTTGGAAAATTACAAACACAGGCGTATAATAACCCATTAAAAATACACAAGATACGCAAAAGAGAGAACATGGATAGAAATATTGATTTAAAACTATTAGGTTGGAAAACTCAAGCATTTAGAAAACCTCTGTTAATAAGAGGGGCAAGGCAGGTCGGAAAAACGTATTCGGTCTCTACTTTTGGAAAAAACAGTTTTGAATCATTCATCAAGCTGGATTTTGAACGAAACCAAAGCATCCACAAAATATTTAATCCGGATTTATCTGTTCAACAAATTATCCGGGACATAGAAATTTTTTCTGAACAAAAAATTACCCCCGGTAAAACACTTTTATTTTTTGATGAAATCCAAGAATGTGAAAGAGCATTGTTGAGCTTAAGGTATTTCTACGAAGATATGCCTGAACTCCATGTTAAGAAAACATATGGAAATCTGGAGGAGATTGAACAGAAAATGAGAACCATGTCGGAAAGTTATATAGACAGCGCCCAGAATTTTGGTTCAAGTGAAATGTTTTATGAGATAAGGAATCGTTACAAAATAACTTGATCTAAATACCCTGAAGGGCAGAAACTTGTTTCCAAAACCCTTTAAAAGACTGAGTATTTTGGAAACAAAAGATCAAGTAATTTTGGAGCCGATCCTAAAGGATTAATATGCCCCCTAAAACTTTCAAATGCATACAATGCGGTAACTGCTGTCTCAACCTCAGCGATGCTTTTCAAACAAGCGTCAGTGATGAAGAAATTGCATTATGGGAAATGGAAGGACGATATGATATCCTTAAATGGGTGAACTCAATACATCTTGGAGAGGAGTATTATATTCATGATATTTGGATAAGTCCAAAAACAGGTGATGATGTGGGGAGGTGTCCATGGTTGAGGAAGCTTCCAAAGCAGGATAAATTCATTTGCCGAATTCATGATTTAAAACCAGAACATTGCAGGAAGTATCCACAATCAAGAAAACATGCAGAAGAAACTGGGTGTAAAGGTTTTGAATAATTGAATCTATTTGCTATAAACCAAAATGAAATATAAAATATTAAAAGTCCCAAAAATCTATGTGTGTTATTTCGAAACTCAATTAACGACTTCTCATCAAAAGAATTTTTCTATTATTCAGAGTCATTGGAAAAAATTTAATACACTCCTCAGGATAAACGGAATTAAGTTCAACTCTGAATGGGAAAAATTTGGGATAACCATTAAAATCGACAACCGATACTTTTATCGATGCGCATTCCATTCAGAGAGTTGCATTCCTCAATTTGAACATGCACATATTCCTGCTGGAAGTTATGCGAAAAGTATTCATACTGGTCCATTATATTCACTAAGCAAGACGATTAATCAAATCTACAAAACAATAATTCCAAGTTCTCCACTTGATATCGACCTTAATAGGTCGGTCATTCACTACGAAAGGT
>PIVQ01001753.1 GCA_003354055.1 Desulfobacteraceae bacterium
TGGATGGGCGGGATTCCGATCAAACCTTGTTCCGTGAGTCTTTCATGAAGTCGTTTCACAGTAATATAAGGATAGGCCTTGCAGTGCACCCTTATGGCATCCATCAGCTGTGGGTTAGCTCGTCTCGGCCGACCTTTATCGCTTCTTATTTTAGGTTTGAGGCTTTCAAAACCATTTTTCCGATATGCCTTGAGCCAGGATTTCAGAGTGGATACTTTGACCTTCCGACTGCCATAGCGTGGAAATTCATGGCGTTTGGCAGCTTGGGTGCGAAAGTATTCATTTTGAACCCTCCCGGGCTCCGCCAACACAGGGCTAATCAACTTGAAACGGATCAAAGCAATTTTTTCACGGGTCTCATTGTCCATAACACCTCCTATATTGTAATTGTTATCGAAAAAAGTTGTACTCCCCGACAACATAACCGATTGAAAAGAAAGGTGTTATCAATCCTATGTCAAAATATACCCAAAAATATCATCCACATTCTGGGAATATACTCTGGTCAAGAAAATAAAGGACTTTTTCGGCCCGGGCAGGCTTTGTTTTAAGGTGGACGAACCCGGTCGCAGGATGTTGTCCCAAACAGCAATTTCCCGGTTTGGTCAAAATGATACCGAATCGCCGATTTCACGCTTTGTCGATCGGGGCTGTCAAGGATG
>PIVQ01000902.1 GCA_003354055.1 Desulfobacteraceae bacterium
CATTGTTGTACAGGTCCAGATAGGGCTGACCGGATGAATCATGCAGAAATTGTCCCTTGCCCCGGACCATCTTCAGGGGGACATCATAGGAAAGACCCATGGACGGACTGATACAGCTTCTCCGTTTTTCTGCAAGCACTTCCATGGCCGCGCCCTGGTTGTCATAGGGCCGCAGACCTGTATGTTCTGCAAGACTGCGTGCGGCTGCTGCCGGTGTGATTTTTGAGAATTCAATCAGCTTTTTCCAGGCCCGTTCTTCAGACACAAACCAGGACTCCCGGTCCGGATCAATGGCGCTTCTTTTAGCGGAAATAATCACGGAAACCGCAAGTCTTGCACACATCAGGGGAAAGAGGACTGTAAGTTCGTCAAGACTTAAGGTGCGCTCCTTGTGATAGGCGCCCACAATGCGGGCTGCCGCTTCCAAAGGTTCCGGCTCATCCAGGGTATGATAGGCCAGGGCAATGGCCAGCTCGCAGACCAAGGGGTTGTCCAGGCAATCTCCGAAATCCAGGACACCGGCCACCTGGTTTCCCATGATCAAAACATTGTCATCATTGATATCAGAGTGAATGGGCCCCCTGGGAAGTTTTTCAAACTTTTGCCGTGCAATGGCTGAAAACCATAAAAATACCTGTTCCAGGATCCGCCTGCGCTCAGGATCCTGGATTTTATCAATGGACGATCGGTGCTGGTCTGCTTCAGCCAGATCCCAATGGTGGGTCCTTTGGGTATCCGGATGGATAATGGCGGACATGGTATTCGTTATCCTGGCAATGATTCGGCCTAAATGTTCCAGTCGCTGCTCTGAAGCCGGTGCATCCTCGCACCAGGCCATGCCTTTAACAAAGGTCAGAAGCCGTCCCCGGATAAGGGTACCGTCTTCTGTCTTGATCCGGGCTTCGATTTCCTTGTCCCGGGTGGGAATAACCCGAGGCAGCATAATACCCAGTTCTGCATCAATCAATGCTTCCACAGCCAGATGTTCGATTTCAATCATGCCGGTACTGGTCTTGTCATCGGCAAGTTTCAGCACATAGGCCATGCCGTCATCAGATTCAACAAGGTAGTTTTCATTTTCTCCGGCCAGTCTGGACAGGGTACCGGTGATATTGTATGCCTTTTTCAGCAGGTTGGAAATCGGGTCGGAAATCGGGTCGGTAGTCATTGCAGTATCCAAAAAATATAAAAATTATCGTATGGTATCGGCGTATCAGCTGAAAAATCCTCTGGCATTGTCATGGACATGGGTGCCGATTTTTTCGATGCGCTCCTGTTCTTCCGGGGTCAAAGGCCCTTTGGAAAGGGCGGTCAGGGCATGGTCCATCTGTTCCTGGTCTTTGGGACCGCACAGGCAGATGTTTACTCTGGGGTGGGACAGGGAAAACCTATAGCAATCCCGGGCCAAAAGAGGTGTCTCTCCCGGCGGCATATGTTTGGGCTGAAGCAGGTGGCCCCACCGGGTGGCGGTATAGGTGACAAGCCCTGGCGGGTTCTCCTGGTCAAGGGCGGGAAAACAATCGGTTTGTGCTCCTGTATGAGCCGGGTTGTAACGGACATGAAAGAGATCAAAACACGGGTCCTGGGCCAGATTTGCAAAAAGTTTACGGTTATGGCCGGACATACCGACAAACCGGGCAAGTCCCTTTTCTTTCATGGACAGGGAAAAGTCAATCAATCTGTTTGAGGGGCGACTGTTGTGCCAGCCCAGCATGAGGATATCGGCATGGTCAATGTTCATGGATTTCAAGGCCTGCTTGAAAAAAACTTCCGTCATGACCCCCATGCGGGCATAGGTCTGGATGCTGATGACCATTTTATCCCGATGCCCCTGACTCACCAGGGACCGGACCGCCTCTTTCATGCTGGAGCGGCGGCGGCCGGATCCGGAATAAAAATAGTTGCATCCGTGTTCGAAAGCCGTTTCATAGGCCCTGGCAGGAGCGCCATAGCTGCCGGCAAGACCAAGCCGTCCCACCGCAAGGCCGGTTCGACCAAGGGTTGATTGAGTGAAGTCCGAATCCATAGTGCCCCTCCGGCAATCTATTAGGTTACGTTATCAATATCGTTCGCAAATCCAGGATCTTGTCTGGGGGAATAAAATCCCTGCAAGCAATCCCGACTCATCCGGCAAAATTGCCGGCTTAAAACGCAGGTGCTGGTTTGCCGGAAAAATATCAGGCCGGCACTGCTGGAGTTCCTCCCAGCTTTTATATCCCAAAACCAGCGCCCCGAAAAGATCTTTGGGAATACAGAAAACCTGATCTGCCTCCTGATCCTCTCCCCGGGTAATGGTGATATTACCACGATTAAATTCAAGGTCAATGGATTCAGTATAGAGATCCAATCTTAATTTTCCGGAATAGTCTTTGAACATACTATTGGCCAACCGTTCTTCCAGTATAGGTTTGATCCGGTTTAAAAAGCCAAACCTGTCCGGAATCTTGATCTGCAATGCATAGGGCCGGGTATGGACAGCGCCCATGGCCAGCGCCATCCGGCCCGCAGGGCTCTGGGAGTGAAGGTTGAGCCGGATATGGGGCTTGTTCTTTTCCAGGGCCAGGGATTTTAAAAATCCCATAAGCGCCACAAAGGCCCCGTGGCTGACGCCCTCGCTGACTTCACTTAAGATAAGGCCATGGCCGAACCCTTCATAGGGCACCCGGGCATAATAGTCTGCATCGCCGTTCCCATTTTCCATAATCCAGAAGTCGGACCCGTATTCCGTGGATTT
>PIVQ01000903.1 GCA_003354055.1 Desulfobacteraceae bacterium
GAAACACAGGGCAGAATCAAATGTTTAATGCCGTCAATGGTCAAAAGACCGGTATTCCACCAGCCGTTGCCAAAAATATCAATGAGTTCCCCCCGCCCGAAGGAGGGCAGAACCCGCCATTCAATAGCAAAAAGGAAAATCAAAAGAATGGCTGTCAGATAGACCGGCATGGAAACACCGAGGGTGGAAAAACTCATGGTAAACCGGGATAAAAGACTCCGGGGTCGCAAGGCGCAATAGACTCCCAGAGGCAGGGAAATAAAGAGGATGATGAGGGCAGTACCAAAGACCAGCTCAATGGTAGCAGGCGCATGCTTGAAGATAACTTCAAGATTGGGTTTGTTGTACAAAAAGGATCGCCCCAGGTCCCCTTTGGTCACCGCATTTTTCACAAACCGGGCATACTGGGTAAAAAAGGGATCGTTCAACCCCATTTGATCGGCGATCTTCTCCCTTTCTGCCGGGGTGACCCGCTCGCCCACAAGATCCCTGACCGGATCCCCGATCTGGTCTTTAATGGCGAATCCCACCAGACCGATGACAAGCATGACCAATACGGCCTGGATGAGCCTTCGTATTATAAATGCAAACATGTTTTTTACTTTTCTTTTTAGGGATCATCCCCCCGGCAATACTGCCGGGGGGATGATGGTTGGTTAATTACGAATTGTTGCTTACAACTATTCGATGACCAGGTCTCCGAAGTAGGGGAAGTTCATTACGTTCAGGATCGGTCTAACCCGGATGTTCTTTTTGGCGCCATAGGAGAGGTTCTGCCAGTGGTAGGGGACGAAAGCTGCTTCATCATAGAGAATCTGCTCAACTTCTTGAAGCATGGCAGAACGTTTTGCAAGATCTGTTTGGGTTTTTGCTCCAGTAACAAGCTCATCAACTTTTGGGTTACAATAACCTGTGTTGTACTGGCCGATTCCGGTTTCAGCATCCGGACACATGGTCAGGAACTCGGAGAAGTTAGCTGAATCTTCAGTATCAGAGTGCCATCCGATCATCATCATGTCGGCGGCTTTGGCATCAAACTCATTCCAGTACTGAGCCTTGGGCATGGTTTTCAGATTAACTTTAATGCCGATTTTACCCAACATCTGGGCAGTGGCTTCAGCAATTTTTGCATCATTTACATAACGGTTGTTGGGTGCCATCATGGAGATTTCAAAACCGTTTTCATAACCGGCTTCTTTCATCAGGGCTTTGGCTTTGTTCAGGTCATATCTGGGTTTAAGGCTTTCTTTGTAACCGGCATAACCTCTGGGACCCTGCTGGGCCGCTACAACGGCGGTACCCTTCATGATCTTTTTAACGATACCGGTATTGTTAATGGCATGAACGATGGCCTGGCGGACCCTTACATCTTTAAGGGCTTCAACACGATTCTGATTCATCTGGAAGGTGATGATACGGGAGCCTGGGATGGCAACCAGTTTTACCTTGTCATCAGAATGGATTCTTCTGAAATCCTGGGGCGGTACAGGAGAGATGAAGTCTACATCACCGGACAGCAGAGCAGCTACTCTGGTAGCAGGTTCTTTGATGGGAGTAAGGATAAACTTGGTGACATTACCGGGGGATTTGGTATCCCAATAGTCTTTAAAGCGTTCCAATTCAAGGACAATGTTGTGTTCTCTTTTGGTCACTTTAAAAGGACCGGTGGTGGATAGGTTGTTCAGGGCAAAAGACTCACCGATTTTCAGAAGCATGTCTTTGGGCTGGCCGTTTTCATCATTTCCGGAATAGAATTCGGAATCCATAGGGAAAAAGTAAGTGGCCATGTTCAAAAGAAGGGCATCGGCCTCTTTGGTTTTAATGTCTACAGTATAATCATCAACAATATAACATCCGTCATAAGATGCAAGCAGACCTTTGAAATCAACACTTCTTTTCATACGGTCAAAGGACCATTTTACGTCTTTAGCTGTAAAGGTATTTCCTGAATGGAATTTAACACCTTTTCTCAGGTAGAACCGCATGGTAAGGTCGTCCATACGTTCCCATTTGGTGGCCAGACGGGGTTCGAAAGTCAGTTCCTGGGTCCAGCGTACGAGGGGGTCGGCAACCCAGTGGGCAAGCTGCAACATACCACCGGAAAGCTGAACCTGGATGTCCAGGGAAACCGGGTCTGCATCCAGGCCGACTTTCAAAGTCTTCGCACTTGCAGAGACAGAAAGTGACAGCACTAGAAAAAAGCTCAACATCAGTAAAATAATTTTTTTCATCCTATCCTCCAATAAAAAGTTTAAACTGTTGGTCAAAAGAGCGCCCTTACGCCCTTTCAACGGTCTGGTCTTACTGCACATAATTAAAAAATATTCAAGTAATATGAAGTAACAAAAAAAGTTGACATGGTCAAGTAATACCTACACGCACACTTGACCTAATTCATTGAATTTTATGCAAAATTATTGCATAAAACTACGATTTTATGCAATGAGCGATACGATCTATTTCATTTTCCGAAAAAACAACCACCCCATTTTTTCTTAATAAAGCTGTGGTAATGCCGTAACCTGCAACCAGGTTCCCGGCGAAACTGCCATCGTATATAAATGCACTACCACAGGAGGGACTTTTTTCTTTGAGCAGGGCGAATCCGATGCCTTCTTTTAGAACCTTTGACAACGCCGCGTGCGCCCCGGCAAGAAATTCCCGGGTCACATCCCCTTCCCGAGTCACTATCCTGGCACGGCCTTCCAGAACATCCTCACCGTTTCCACCAAG
>PIVQ01000904.1 GCA_003354055.1 Desulfobacteraceae bacterium
ACGGTACGTCCGCCCCTGGTACCCACCATGATTTCCACCTATGCCGGTACCAACCACAACATGTTCAAGATTACGCCCATGGATGAGATGCAGCGCAAAGACGGCGGTATCTTTCGGAACATCGGTGTATGGCAGCGGGCAAGATACTTCTCAAATGATCTTACCTGTAAAAAAGAGATCGAGAATGTCCGGAACAACGTCGGTATTCTGGACGGCTCTACTCTTGGTAAGTTCCGCATCCACGGACCCGATGCACTTAAGGCGCTTCAGAGAGTTTATGTCTCCGACATGAGCAAGTGCAAAGAGGGCCGGGTTAAATACACGGCCATGTGTAATGACGACGGTTGTGTGATTGATGATGGTGTTGTGGTTAAACTGGGTGAGAACGACTACTACTTCACCACTTCCACAGGCCGCGCCGGTCAGACTGTTGAATGGATGCGGTATCACACCCGGTATGACGGATGGGATTTCTCCCTGGTTAACATCACCGACAGCATGGGTGTTATCAACCTCTCCGGCCCCAATGCCCGGAAAGTGCTTGAAAAGATCGTGGATATCGATGTTACCAATGAAGGCTTTGGATTCTCTGAGTATAAAGAGTTCAAATTTGCCGATGTAATTCCGGTGCAGGCGATGCGCCTGGGATTTGTGGGTGAACTTTCCTACGAATTTCACGTGCCCTCATCCTATATGAAAACCCTCTGGCTAATGCTCAAAGAGGCTGGCAAGGAATTTAAGATCCGGAACTTTGGTGTGGAAGCCCAGAACGTACTTCGTATGGAAAAATGCCATATCATCCTGGGACAGGAATCTGAACAGCGGACCAACCTGCTTGACGTTGGTTTAGGATTCCTCTGGGATCGGAAAAAGGCAGATGCCAAAACTGTCGGTGCGGTTGCCCTGCGCCAGGCTGAAGGGGATCAAACCCGTTTCAAACTGGTCGGTTTCAAGATGGAAAACAATGGCCGGGCTCCGAGAGACGGTGCCCTGATCGTCGACGATAAGGTCCGCGGTTATATCTGTACGGCCAGAGATTCCTTCTCCCTGAACGAAGCTGTGGGTATGGCCCTGGTCGAAGCCCATATGGCTGAAGTCGGGACAAAAATCAGCATCTATGAAGACGAGTGCAACGGGGAACTGATCTACGGTAATGTTGTGCCCATGCCGTTCTATGATCCTTCCGGCAAACGGATGAAAATGTAAGGAAAATACCATGAATGATATAAAACGATACTCACCGGTTCAGTTTAAAGCTACCCCGCTCAAGACGGAAGATCGGGACAATTGGGATGTGGTCATGGAATACAACGGAGAAGGGGACGGCCCTTTTCTGGTGGACTTAAGTCACCGCATGCGTCTGGATCTCCAGAGCTCCGATCTTGCATCCAAAAAACCGTTCGGGATTGATGTGCCTGAAACACCGGGCAAGTCTGTTCTTGAAAACGGAATTCTGGTTAACCGGATGAATGGTACCCAGACCTCTATCTACCACCTGGCAGGGGATGCCGTTGAATGCCCTGATGAAACCGAATACACAGATGTGTCGGAAAACACAGTGTTTGTGGCCATCATCGGAGAGGCAGCCTTTCAGATCTGTGAAAAACTGTCTAACCTGGATTTTGTTGATCCTGCCAAAGATGCACCTTTTCTTTACCAGGGTCCCTTTTCCCACGTGCCCTGCCAGATTGTAACAATCTGCCGCGACGGGGAAAAGTCCGGACTGGTACTGACCTGCTCAAGGGGATACGGCAGGGATATCATCCATGCCATCCAGCATGCGGGTGATGAGTTTGGACTCAAACCGGCTGGTGAAGCTAAATTTACCGACTGGGTGACCAGTTTATAAAATAAGTTAAATAAAATTAAGTTTATAGATTAGCAGGACCAGCGAAAGAACAATTGAAACCGGGCGCGGGAGGAATGCCGAGTCGGCTGACCGCGCCCCATTTCAAAAAAACTTTTTCGCTAAATAAAAACAAGGAGATTTTAACCATGAGTAACAAATTTGATGCAATTATTATTGGTGCCGGTGTTATCGGAGCCCCCATTGCCTACGAGATGTCCAAAATGGGGTACAAAACCCTGACAGTGGACAAACTCCCGGACGCCGGTGAAGGTTCCACAGCCGGATCATGTGCAATTGTACGTGCCCATTACTCTACTGAGGATGGCGTGGCCATGGCCTATGAGGGTTTCAAATACTGGTTGGACTGGGAAAATTACCTGGACAATGTAGAGGATGAAAAAGGTCTTGCCAAGTACATGAATACAGGCTCCATCCTTCTTAAGTCAGAAGGCCACAAATGGCAGAATGTTCAGAAGCATTATGATGCTGTCGGCGTTAAGTACGAAGAGTGGAACAATGAAAAGATCAAAGAAATGGTTGAAGTGATTGATCTCCATAAATTCTGGCCGGTCCGCCGTCCTGAAGATCCCAAGTTCTTTGACGAGCCCACTGAAATGCTGGAAGGCGGCATCTTCTGTCCTGAAGGCGGATATGTAAACGATCCTGCTCTCTCTGCCCATAACATCATGAGAGCTGCAGAAGCCAAAGGTGCTACCTTTGTTTTCAACGCAGAAGTGACCCAAGTTCGAAGTGAAGGCGGAAAAGTCACCGGTATCACTCTCGCAGACGGTACCCAGTATGATGCAGGTATTGTTGTTAACGTCGGCGGTCCCCACTCTTTTAAAATCAACCAGATGGCCGAAGGTGTATGGGAAGGTT
>PIVQ01000905.1 GCA_003354055.1 Desulfobacteraceae bacterium
TACTGCCCCGTGATACGATACGCTGCTGCCAGGTTATACCCCGTCAAAAACGTATCCGGATGTTCTTTGCCGAGCACGGATTGTTGGGATTGCAGTGTTTGAGCGAATAATTCCTGCGCTTTTTCAAACCGTCCCTGGCTGAGATAAAGCGCCGCCAGATTATTCTGCGCTGTTAAGCTCACAGGATGGGTTTCACCAAATACGATTCGGGTTGATTCAATCACCTGCCCAAACATCGGCTCAGATTTTGCGTATAACCCTTTGGCGTTATAAAATGTTGCCAGATTGTTCATGGCGGTAAGCGTACCGGGATGTTTCGCACCCACTGCTGTTTGATATAAATTTAACGCCTCCTCATACATGGGACCGGCATCCGTATATCTGCCCTGCAGACGGTAAAGATCTGCCAAATTGGCCATCAGGTTCAGCGTTTCCGGATGTGCATGGCCCAACACCGACTGACTTTTCTCCAATGCCTTGATATACAAAATTTCTGCTTCGTCATATAGTCCTTTTTTCTCATACAGAACCGCCAGGTTATTAGTGGCTGTAAAGGTCTTCGGATGCGCTTCTCCCTTTAAATCCTTTGTCTTTTGTAACGCATCTTTAAATAGCGTTTCGGCCTGGTCATAGTTTGCCAGCCGTCCATATAACAACGCCAAGCTACTCATGGACCGTATGGTGTCGGGATGATCTTCACCCAGGGACTTTTGCCTTTGAAGCAAAACCTGAGACAAAAGCGGCTTTGCTTTTTCAAACATTCCGAGTGTGCTCCAAAGTCCGCCCGCATTGCTCATGGCGATAAGTGTGTCCGGGTGATGCGCTCCCAGCAGCTGCTTTCTTTGCTCAAGAACCTTTAAATAATAAGGCTCAGCCTTTTTATACAATCCTTGAGCTTCATAGAGAGAGGCCAGGTTGTTCATGGATGTTAAGGTGTCGGGATGATTGGCACCCAGTTTATCTGACCGCAGTTCAAGGGTTTTAAGACAGAGTGCTGCAGCTTTTGCATATTGACCCTGGCGGTCAAGATTCACCGCAAAATTACTCATGGTCAGCAGGGTATCCGGATGGTTATTGCCTAACTTGCTTTTTCGGTATTGAATGGCTTTCAGATACAGATGCTCAGCTTCCGCATACCGCCCTTGATTATCCAGATTGGCAGCCAAACCATCCAGGGATGAAAGTGTGTCGGGATGTTGGTCGCCTAAAACCATTTTCCGGGCCTGATACGCCCCGGCAAACAAGTCCTCGGCGTTCTTATAATTTCCTTGCTTGTCCATATTCACAGCCAGATTATTCATGGCGGTTAATGTATGGATATGGCTTTCCCCCCAAATGGATCGGCTGATCCGCAGGGTATTGGCGAGCAGTTTCGATGCCGCGGAATACTGTCCGTTTTCCTGATAAACTGAAGCCAGGTTGTTCATGGATTTAATGGTTTCCGGATGGTTTTCACCCAACACCAATGTATCAAGTGACAATACTTTTTCGTACAGCTTCCCTGCAATCGTGAATTGATATTGATCTTTATAGAGTTCAGCCAGATTCTGGTAATAGGTAATGGTATTAAGATGCTTTTCTCCCAATGTCCGGCTGCTGATTTTCAAGATATCCTTTAGCAGGGCTTCCGCTTCGGCATGCTGGTTTAAATGTTTGTGGATCTGTGCCAGGTTGTTCATATACATAAGGGTCGTGGGATGGTCGGCCCCCAATGCCTTGCGGCTTTTCTCTACAACGTCCGAACTCAACTCCAGCGCTTTGTCAAATTCCTCTTGGGCATTGTGAATAACAGCGATGTTATTAAGGGATATTAATGTTTTGAAGTGATTCGGTCCAAAGGCGTTCCGTGCCGTTTCAAGTGCTTTTTCCCAATAAACTGCCGCTTTTTGATAATCCCCCATATTGAAATGGCGCATGCCCTGACCATTCAGGCCAAGCCATTCCTCTTTGCTAATTTGGATAGCCTTATCTTCAGGAAGGTGTTCCGCCGTCTTTATTTTATCGTGCGCCCATTCTGGCCAAATGGCCGCCAGATAGGAGATTTGCTCATTATAATCTTCCACGTCAGCATAGCTGTGAGCGATTATGGCGGCAGCCACCGCTTTTTTGTACCAGATTATCGCAGGCGTCGATTGTCCCTGTCTTTCCAGGGCAAAAGCCTTCATGGAGAGAATTGCATGGTTATCAGGGTTCAGTGCGATGGCTGCATCATAATGCTTTAATGCCTGGTGATAATCGCCTGCATCAAAAAACCGGTTCCCGGTGAGATATTCGTTTTTGGCTCGCGCCAGGTTTTTCATCTGAGTTATTGTTCCGCGCACCCAGTTCAACTCTTTTTGACAGGCTTTTGTGCGCCATCCCATCCCGACAAACATCTCCAGATCCGCCACAAGCCCGTCAAGATCATGGTCATTGAACAGCATCATCACAGCTTTTGTGTAATACTCACGTGCGGTTTTGTCATCCCCGGTCAAAAGATGCGAATGTCCCACGTAGGCGATCCATGTAAGGTTGGAGGGTTGAAGCTGATAGGCCTTCTGGGCGGCTTCACCGGCTTCCCGGAAGCGTTCAAGCAGGATAAGATTCCAGGCTGAACGGCCATAAGCGTCTGCAAAGTCCGGTAAAAGCGCATTTACTTTCCGGTAATCCGCTACTGCGCTTTCAAACGACCAGGCGCGGCTGTGAAGCAGCCCCCGATTATAATATGCATCTACATGATCCGGATC
>PIVQ01001754.1 GCA_003354055.1 Desulfobacteraceae bacterium
AAGGCATCCTTGTTCAGTTTTCGGGTAAAGTCCCGAACATTGATTCCCATGGGACAGGCTTCCACACAGGCACCGCAATCAGTGCAGCGGCCGGCGCAATGGAAGGCTCTCAGGAAATGGAAGGTATCCACATCTGTGCTGTTCTGGCCTTTGCCGACCCACTGAGGCCCTGCTTCGTCTACAAAGCATGTAGGGCAGTAGCATAGGGGGCAGGCATTCCTGCAGGCATAACACCGAATGCAGTTCTGGGTAAGATCCTGAAAATGCTGCCAGCGGCCATCATCATCCAGGGCAGAAATCGCATCCACATCAGGGAAGGGATTGTCCAGGGCCTGCTCTTCCACAAGCTCTGCGGCTAGTGCATCATAAAGCACTGGATTGCGATGGGTGCAATACTGGCAGTTATCTTTCAGGACATCTTCCTTACCCATTGTCAGGGTCTGGTCGGAAGATGTCACTGTCAGGGTATCCCCTTCTTCAGCAAAAGAGGTGATCTCGCCCTCGATTGCAGATGCAATCTTAAACTTGTCAACCATGCCCGTGCAGGGCACACCGATTATATAGAGGTTGTCTCTTTCAATCTGGTTTTCAACAATGTGGGTCACAAGGTTTCTGGAATCACAGCCTTTTGCAATAACGGCGATTTTCCCTTTTTCCTT
>PIVQ01000906.1 GCA_003354055.1 Desulfobacteraceae bacterium
AGGTGGAGCCGCCCCAGGAGTGGCAGGTAATGGATTTGCTGCCGGAAAAGGCCTGTTTCACAAGGCCGAAGGGGCCGCCCAGGACACCCAGCGTGGCGCCGGCAATGCCGGCGAACTTAACAAAATCCCGGCGGGATATTCTGCCGTCTTTGTAAGCCAAGTGTACGTCATCCAATTTTTTTTCCAGCTCTTTTGCCATTGATCTCTCCTTTTCTCTAAGCGTTAAGGTTTCCGGAACTATCAAAGGTTCCGGGTGCCGTGATCTAATATTTTAACCGTTATTTTCCAATGCCCCTGGCAAACCTGCGGGTCAGATAACCTGCCAGCAGCGGCGTGGAAATGGTCAGTACAATCATCACCGTGCCCAAAGCATTTATCTCCGGGCTGATGGAATTTCTCAGCATACCGAATATTTTTACCGGCACGGTCTGATTCTGGGCGGTCGCCCAGAACAACGTGGCGGTGACATCGTCAAAGGATATGGTGAAGGAAAACAGCCCACCTGCAAAAATGGCCGGGGCCAGCAGGGGAAAAGTCACCTCCCTGAACGTCTGAAAAGGGCTTGCCCCCAGAGACAGGGCCGCCTCTTCATACTCCCGTTTTATCCCCACAAGCCTTGCCTGAACAATGAGCAGGACATAGGGCAGGGTCAGCACCACATGGCCGATGAGCAGCATGGCAAAACTCTTTGGCTGCTGGAGCCAGCGGATAAACAAAAGCAGGGCCACACCGAGGACCACCTCGGGAACCATGATAGGTGCAATAAGCAGGGTATTTATAAACTCTTTCCCCCGGAATTCGTACCGGATAAAGGCCATGGCCGCAGGAACCCCGATAGCCGTTGAAAATACGGCGGTGAGCGACCCCAGTACCATGGAATTTTTAAAGGCATCCAGAATGGTTGAGTTATGGGATAATTTTACAAACCACTTAAAGCTGAACCCCTCCATGGGAAAGGAGCCGAACTGCTGCGGGTTAAAGGCCAGGATCACCACTGCCACAATGGGGGTGAACATCCAGATATAGACAAAAAGGGTGTACAGTTTAATCAGCGACCATCCGGAAATAAACGGCTTCATTGTCCTATCCTTTGCTCAGGGTTTTGAATATCTGGTTGATGCCCATATACCGGTTGTAGGTATAAACAATGAGGACCAGCAGAACCAAAAGAATGGTGGAGATGGCAGAACCGAAAGGCCAGTCAAGGGTCCCGATCACCCGTTTAAATATCAGGTTTGCGATCATGTCATTGCCGGGGCCCCCTAAAATCATAGGCGGCAGATAGGTCCCGCAGGTCAGAACAAAGACCAATAAACAGCCTGCAGAGACGCCCGGAAGGCTTAAGGGCAGGGTCACTTCTTTAAAGGCCTGCCATTCCGTGCAGCCCAGGCTCTTGGCAGCCTCGGCCAGGCTCTTGTCGATTCCGTCCAGACTGACGTAGATATTCATAATCATAAAGGGCAAGAGATATTGAAGCAGTCCCATGATCACGGCCCCTTCGTTATAAAGCAGGGGGAGGGGACTCGAAATGATGCTAAGTTTCATGAGTAGATGATTGATCAGCCCCGAATCACCGAGAATATTGATCCAGCTTAACGTCCTTATAATAAAGCTGATCCAGAAGGGCAGCATGACCAGGAGCATGATATAGGGTTTAAGCTTCGATTCGGTTTTATAAAAGAAATAGGCCGGGATATATCCCATGATAAGACATAGGATCACCGTTTCAAGGGCCACCCTGAGGGTGTTGAGCAGAATGGACGGATAGAAAAAATCAACAAAGAACTTGGCATAGTTCCCCATTTGAAAGGCCGGGATATCGTGCCCGCTGGGAGCACGGAGCCAGAAAGAGTAGACAACAACAAAGCAGACAGGGACAACAAGAAGCAAAAAGACCGCAGTCAGGGAGGGGGATAAAAGCAGCCAGGGTTTCCACGGTTTTTCTTTCATAATTCCTTTCCTTAAGGCGTGACATCAAATTAAACTCGTCCAGGCAAAAGAGACTATCCTAACCGGATAGCTGCCTTTGGAAATGTCACGCCAATTACCTGGGCGGTTTATTTTTGATACGCCGCCTAACGTTGTCAGAAGCAATTCACCATACAAAGATATTACAAGACCCGTGCCGGGCAATCATACTTTTTTGTAACACATTGAAATAAAAGCAAAAACTTCCATCTCGACAAATTCTCAGGACCCACTGACCCGGAGTTTGATGCAAAACCGAATCAAGAAGAATACAGAACTTATTGAAATAATTAAAGATAGTCGTTGATTCAAGATTGAATCAAGCCATTCTGAATAAAGATGGTTGAGATTACAGCCTCTCAGACGGTTTGATTCGATATTGAATCAAGCATGTGACATCATATTAATTCCGTGCTTCTTAAGTTTCCTGACCACGGTGGGCTGACTGACACCCAGAAGTTGCGCCGCTTCACGGGTGGTGCGGCATTGATCCGCAGCCTGGACAAGCAGTTCGCATTCCAGGGCGGCAAGCTGTTCCGGAAGCGTGTCCCCGACCGTTTCCTGCCGTGCCGGTTTCGGCAGCCCGGCAGGTTTAATGGATTGAATCAGATACTCGTCCAGAAACTTTCGGTCGCACATGACCACGGCCTGTTTGATAAGATTGATCAACTCCCTGACATTTCCGGGAAAAGTATGGGACTTGAGTGCGTCATATCCCTTGTGACCGATATAGGCACGTCGTTTGTACCGCTTATT
>PIVQ01001755.1 GCA_003354055.1 Desulfobacteraceae bacterium
TGAGCCGACACCATAACAACATTCGTCTCAGGGCTTAAATCGTTGATCTGCGCTATTAACTCTTTGCCGTCCCCGTCTGGTAATTCAATATCTAAAAAAATAATATTATAATTTGCAGCCTGGCACTCACTAATACATTGTGAGGCGGTAGATGCTTCCTTTACATTGTCTATCCCTAAATGCATTAGCGTTTGACTCAAAAAGCTACGCACCGTGCTAACGTCATCTACAATTAAAATTGATAGCTGCGTATTCATCTTTATTCCTTCATAGGCTATAAGCTAGGTTATAATTAATTCCTAACTTCATATATAAATTTACTTTTTTAATTATAGAGACCTACACCAAAAAGACCACATTTGCTTTATGTTAAGCCATAAATAAAAAGTACCAGTTAAATAAAGGAGTCATACATTTATATAATGACCAAACATGAGAACGCATTAATAGTGTCAGCCTGCTAAAAGCAAAGCTCCATATATTATAAATACTTTAAAGCAATGCAGATTATCTCGTTATTAAGTGAAGTCTTGTCGTAAGTTACTCTTAACCCAGATGAACAACCCACTTCTCGAGTTAAAATCTCTATTTATAATAAATGTTAATCAAATAATTCACTGTACTATTTAAACCCCCACCAAAAGCATTAAGAACTGTAA
>PIVQ01001756.1 GCA_003354055.1 Desulfobacteraceae bacterium
CTTTCCTATGCCGGACTTGGGGCAACCCATCATTCGTTTGAAGATATTGCCATCATGAGAGTGCTTCCCAATATGCATATCATGTGTCCTAGTGATGCTGTGGAGGTCAAACTCTGTCTTCGAGAGGCATTGAAATTAAAAAGACCTGTGTATATCAGGCTGGGCAAAAAAAATGAACCTGTCATACACGAAGCCATACCTGATTTAAAACTCGGAAAGGGAATTGTGGTAAAGGACGGCACAGAGGCCTGCCTTCTGGGATGCGGAAATATTCTTCCCACGGCTGTGGATGCCGCACAAAGGCTTGAAGCCACGGGAATCAGTACAAAAGTGATCAGTATGCATACGGTTAAACCACTGGATACTGATTTGTTAGAAGAGGTGTTCAAAACTTTTTCAACGGTATGCACCATAGAGGAACATTCTTTAATCGGCGGGTTTGGGTCTGCAATTACAGAATGGATCGTTGACAATTCAATACCCACGCGAAATGTTCTTCGGTTTGGAATTAAGGATGATTTCGTTCATAGGGCCGGAAATCAGGAAAATGCTCGAAAAATGAACGGGTTGACCGCAGAAGATATTGTATCCGGCATAGAACAATTTTACAGATAAGGGGCCAAAATCTACCCAATGCTGACACAGGATTCCCAAAAAGC
>PIVQ01000907.1 GCA_003354055.1 Desulfobacteraceae bacterium
CCATGTCCACCTCCTATGTTGCCCGATCCATTTTTGAAGAGGTAAGGACACAATTTCCGGATTACATCATCAAATTTTCCTCCGACAATCCCAGAAACCCGATCAATCAGGCCGGCCCCGAGGAAATGGAAATCATACAATTGTTTAACGACAACCCCGGCCTCACCCAGTGGGAAGGCATGATCACCATAAAAGACAAACCTTACATGGCCAAATTCAAGGCAAGACGCATGGCCCCCTCATGTACCCTCTGCCATGGAGATCCATCAGATGCCCCGCACTCCATCATCGAAAAATACGGAGACAAAGCAGGATTCAACCGCCCCATGGGCAAGGTCATCGGGATGGATACCGTGGCCATTCCGGTGACGAAGATCTCCCGTAAATTCTGGACTGAACTGGGCAATACATTTCTCATCAGCCTGATCGGATTACTGGTCTTTTTCTTTGCCGTTTTTATCGTCATTAAAAAACTGATCATTAATCGATTGCTTCTGATATCAAGCCATTTTACATCGGCTGTGGAAGCCTCGGACTATTCTAAAATCACTCCCATCCACGTCAAGGGGAATGATGAAATTTATGATCTGTCCATAGGGTTCAATACCTTGACAGATAAACTCAAAGAGTTTTACGCATCTCTGGATCAAAAGGTAAGGCAACGGACCCGGACCCTTGAAATCGTGAACCGGCAACTGACCCAGGAGATCAGAGAACGGAAAAAAACAGAACAGGCACTACGGGAAAGTGAAGAACGGTTTCGCACCCTCCATGATGCCTCTTTCGGCGGCATTGCCATCCACGACAAGGGGATAATTCTGGACTGCAACCAGGGACTTTCACAGCTCACAGGATATCCCCGGGATGAACTCATTGGCATGAACGGAATGGGGTTAATCGCACCGGAATGGCGGGAAAGAACCATGGAAAAAGTATATTCCGGTTACGAGCACCCCTATGAACTGGATGGGGTCCGAAAAGACGGCACCATTTATCCCCTGCGGATTCATGCCAAAAATATTCCTTATAAGGACAGGCTGGTCCGGGTAACGGAACTGAGGGATATTTCAGAAAGCAAACAGGCAGAGCAGGATAAAATCAATGCACAGAAAATTGCCGGTGAACAAAAACAACTGGCGGTGGTCGGCCAGGTTGCCGGAAAAATAGCCCATGATTTTAACAATCTTTTAGGGGTTGTTATGGGAAATTCAGAACTGGCGCTCATCCATTGCAAAGATGAAAAAATAAAACAACGGCTGGACCTCATCTTTGAGCAGACCAAACGGGGAAAAAACCTGACCCGGAATCTGGTGGCCTTTGCCAGAAGCCAGGACCCAAACCAGGATTTTTTCAAAATCAGCGATAAGATTGATATGGTGATCAATTTGCTGAAAAAGGATCTGGCCGGCATAGCAGTTGTCCGGGATGACGAACCGGATATTCCGGAGCTTCTGGCAGATCCGGGCATGATCGAGCATGCTATGGTCAACCTGTTGCTCAACTCTTCCCATGCCCTGAGTCAGACCGACAAACCCGTCATCCGTATCCGGACCTATTGCCGTGAAGATAAGATCAGCTTTGAGGTTGAGGACAACGGATGTGGAATTCCCACAGAGCACATAGACCGGATTTACGATCCCTCATTCACCCTCAAGGGAAGCAAAGACACCCTGAACCTCTACGGGAAAGGTATCCTTGGAACCGGTTATGGTATGGCAAATGTGAAAAAATATGTAGAGCAGCACAAAGGATCCATAGAGGTGGAATCCGAACTTAACCAGGGAACCCGATTCATGGTTTCCTTTCCCATTATCCGCAAGGAACTAAGCGCCAGGGAAAAAGCATCCATTAAACAAGAAGATCTGATCATCGGAAAAAATATCCTGCTGGTGGAAGATGAGCCCGCCATTTCCGGTGTTCAGGAAACCATACTTGGCCAGGAACCCTGCCGGCACAAAGTGGACATCGCTATCCGTGCAAAAGATGCCATTAGGCTGTTTGATGAAAATAACTATGATCTGATCAGTCTTGATTATATGCTGTTAGACAATGACAACGGAATGGACGTCTACCATCATATCAGAGAGAAGAATGCCCGGATCCCGGTACTGTTTATCTCGGGTAATATTGAATTTCTTGAATCGCTGAAAAAACTGACCCGGAATGATGCCATGGTGGATCATCTATCCAAACCCTGTATGAACACAGAGTACCTTTCCAGCATCAACCGGATGCTGAACTTGAATCAGGATACCTGATCCACTGCTTCACCCACCCATAAAAAAAACGGCAGGGGCGATTACCGCCCCTGCCGTCGTTCTCTTTATTCGCTGCCCTGCTATGAAAATTTACCCGCCGGAGTTTACCCGCCGGAATTTACCCAAGTTTCCTTCTCGCCACATTGGCAAAACCCAGCAGACCGAAACCAAACAAAAGCATGGTTGTGGGTTCGGGAACCGGGTTTGACGCCGTTATTTTTCCCCAGAGTTCGGTTGCGTTGGTCCCCCCTTCAGGGGAGGTAAACGATGAAACCAAGTCATCTGCAGAATTTCCGAATCCCAATAGCTCAAAGGTATATTCAATACCTGCATATTCAAAAATCTCGGATACATAACCATCTGAAATACTGATTTGGTCTGCATCCTTCTCCGGATCATCGTATATATTTGGGGTTTCATCAATACCCAAGGTAAAATCAAAAACGCTCCACCCGTAAGGATCT
>PIVQ01001757.1 GCA_003354055.1 Desulfobacteraceae bacterium
AACCCATCCAGTTCTCTGGTTTTCACAAAATACTGGGTCCTTGACCAGGGGTAGAATAAAAATTTTGCACTGTGCCCTGCCCGCTTGAATATCCGGGTTACGATTTGGGCGGCAATCCCATTGTCCTCTATCTGGCTTCCCACATAAGGCGGCCATTCAGTACCCCCCAGCCTCACCTCTGCTGCCGGGAGCAGTCCGTAAAAAGCAAACAGAACAATAATAATGATCAAATATTTCATTTTTCCTCATGATATAAAACACAAATTTTTATTGCGAAACAGAGTCAATTCAAACGTAACGAAATACAGGATAATTAAATTTATACTACACAAATAAACGGGCCATGGCAAATGCACCAGACAAAATGAACCGGTATATTAAATTCAGATAGAGGCCTGACGGAATGAATCCGCCAGGCCTCTTTGATTTGTTCAGGTGAGGGTAGAAGTTTTTTTAAACTAAATTTAAAATTGATCCGTTAAACGTTGGTCTGTTAAACGTTGGTCTGTTAAACGCTGATCCGTTAAAAGTTAATCTGCCATTTGGCGCCAAAGTAGGTCTTGTCACCCTGGTTGTCTTCTCTGTAATCCACTTTACCGATTTCAGGGACAACAAAGACACCGGGAGCAAGTGTGATGGGAGCCTGCAGGTAGTAGGC
>PIVQ01000176.1 GCA_003354055.1 Desulfobacteraceae bacterium
GAAGAGAGTATTATTCGTCAGGCTCTTGATGACTGCAATTGGAACAAAACTGCTGCTGCCAACAATTTAGGCATTAGCCGAAGCACGCTCTATGAGAAATTAAAAAAGTATAACATTCTTTCTCCCGGCGGATAGAAAAATAGTGTCTGAACCAAGTCTTTAAAAAATACGTGTTTGCCCTGTCCGGACTGAAAACACGTTTCTTGATTTTATAGGAGAAAACTGGTAATTAGTTCGCCCTGCTGCCGGACCAGATAGTTTTGGAACGGCAGCCATATTATAAACAGCGGCGGTCACAGCACCCGCCTTAACAAAACTGGAGGTTTTCCTTGAACGAACTGCTATGGATGGTCATGCTGGCCGTCAACTTTGTATTCATCATTATTTCGTATCGACTTTTCGGCCGTATGGGCCTGTTTGCCTGGGTTCCCCTGGCCGCTGTGGTGGCCAATATTCAGGTTCTCAAACTGGTGGAACTCTTCGGCATCACCGCCACCCTCGGCAATATTGTCTATGCCTCGTCTTTTTTGGTCACTGATATTCTGTCCGAGATATACGGAAAAAAGGAGGCCAGAAAAGCGGTCTTTATCGGACTTTTTTCCCTGGTGGCCATGACCGTGCTGATGAACCTGGCGCTTGCCTTCGGCCCGGCTCCGGACGATTTTGCCCAGGAGAGCCTTAACACCATTTTCGGCTTTATGCCTAGGATTGCAGGCGCCAGCCTGCTGGCATACCTGCTCTCACAGACTCATGATGTCTGGGCCTTTGAATTCTGGCGAACCCGGTTCCCCTCCGCCCGCTTTCTATGGCTGCGGAACAACGCCTCTACCATGGTCAGCCAGTTCATCGATTCAACGGTCTTTACCCTATTGGCCTTCTGGGGGGTCTATCCTGCTGCTGCCCTGATCGAAATCTTCTGGACCACCTATCTGTTGAAATGGGTAGTGGGCGCAGCTGATACGCCGTTTATCTATCTTGCGCGGTACTGGTTTGACAAAGGAAAGATTCCGGGGCGTTAATTTTGATGCGGTGGGAATACTCAGTGGTCCGGGCTGTCCGCCCGGACTTCCCCCGTCAGGCAGGAAAATCAGGGCTACCCTCAAGATTTAGTGTTTTTCTTTTTTGCTCTTTTTTTATACCATTCCTGATCGCCATACAACTCGTCTGAACACTCAGGGCATACACCATGGCTAAAGGATGCATCGGAATGTTTTTGGATATATAACTCTAAAGTATTCCAATAGCCTTTATCATCCCTGATTTTTTTACATTGTGCACAAATCGGTACGATACCTTTTAAGGTTTTAATTTCATCTAAAGAATTTTTTAGGTTCAGATTGGCCTCTGTCAAATGAGTTGTTTGCTCGTCTATGGTACTCACCATATCGTTCATGCCATCAGCCAACGTGCCTATTTCATCAGAACGGTCAATGGGCACTCGCACACTGAAATTTTTGTTCTCCTTTATGTGCAACGTAAACTCTGTCAGTGCGGTTATTGGTTTTAAAATCGATTTGTGAAGAAGCGTGTACACAATTAATAAAATGATGAGGCAGGTAGTAATCATTACTATAAAACTGAACTTTAAAGCGGTAAATCCTTTTTCGGTAATTCCCCTGGGGAATTGTGTTTCAATGATAAAAGCCGTTTTTGAGCTGCCGTCTAAATAAGGCTCATATGCGACAAGATGTTTTTCTAATGTTTCAATATAGGGACCGTTATTTTTATCGATCTTTGCCTTTATAGACGGGAAGTCCGGATGAGTGGTATTATCAGGTAAAATTAATTTAAAGGGGACCTTGGCCTGCAGTCTGATCGTCTCTATGACGTTTTCCGAAAGAAATTTACCCATTATAACGGTTCCCCTGATGGGGCCTTCGTCATTGCTTTTTAAAATCGGCCTTGATGAGAAGAGCAATGGACCGTATTCAGAAATAAATACCCCTTTGTGAACTCTGGCCTTAAGATTGTCCTTTTGCTCAAATTGGAGCACCGGATGATTTTGTGGGATAATTTTCATATCAAATCCCTTTAAGTTAATCTCATTTTTGATTCCGGGGTCGTATATTTTTCCCCAAACAACTTCATTTTTATCATTTAAGAAGATGATCAACTGAAGACCATAAGATGTAAAGGTTTCGGTAATTAGGTTGCTTTCTTCATAATCTTTATCCGGTTTTTGGACATACGAATAGGTGTCTGACCACGAAGACCAATCGCCACATAACATATGAAGATTAGAAATTTCTCGATCAATGGCCTGCTTGCATCTTTCCAGGTTTTTTTTGACTTCGTGTTGTTCCAATTGAATAAAACTCGGATAGATTGCGTAGGTTTTAATTGCAAAATCAATAAGGCTGATGAGAATTAAAATTCCAAGAATGATTAAGGTAACTCTGGCTTTCAATGATGATTTAATGAAATTCATTAAGACCTCTTTGAGATGTCAACAATATGTATAGGCGTGAAAAAGCAAATATATCAGCTTTTAAGGCGGTAATTTTTGAATATGCTATAATAAAAATTATCACACTTCAAATATTTTAGCAGGAATTTGATTTGACAACGGGCTAACCAAATTCACCTGGCCATCGTTACACATACTGCCTGGCCGGTGTTTAATAATGGCTATTATTTGAATCTAAGTTTATTTACATGCAGTGAACTTGGGCTTTGTCCTTGACTTTACTGCCGGGTTTATCCGATACAAGGAAGATCTGTTTAAAGGAAACGTCGCATGGTAAAGCGGTTCAGGAAAAGCATCGCAGTTCAGATGACGCTTCTGGTGCTGGGCAGTACTGCCCTGGTTCTGGCATTGGTTGAAACCTATTCCTATGTCCATACCCGGGATATGATACTTGAGACCGGGGAAGCTGTGGCTATTCATCTGACCCGGTCCATGACCCGGCGGGTTGAACAGGACTTCAGGGTTGTGGAAAAGGTTCCTGAGACCCTTGCCCTTTTCCTTGCCGAACGTCCGGTGCAGGATAACACCCAACTTATCTCTCTTTTACACAACACCGTTCAAAAGACCCCTGAGGTTTTCGGTGGCGGATTTTTTTTTGAGCCAGACGGGCGTCTGGAAAATGACTATGCGCCATATGTTTTCCGTGAAAACGGCCAGATTATAGAGACCCGGCTGGATAGGGCAGGGTATGGGTATGATGAAAAACAATTTTATATTCTCCCGAAGATTTTAAATCACCCGGTGTGGACAGATCCCTATTTGGACAAAGGCGGAGGAAATATCCTCATGGTGACCTATTCAGCCCCGCTGTACAGGCCGGGCTTAGGAAATAAATCCAAGGATTTTCAGGGGGTGGTGACGGCGGATATCTCCTTGAAACGGCTTTCAGAGCTGACCCGGTCCGTCCATATGGGAACGCGCGGATTCAGTTTCATTATTACTGACAGCGGCGTGTTTGTAGCCCACCCTGACCCGTCATATATTCTTCAGGAGTCCATTTTTTCCAGGGCGGAGAAAACGGACTCCCCTATGATGAGAGAGATTGGCAGGAGAATGATCCGTGAGGAGCAGGGTTTTATTCCCATAGGGCCTGTATTGGGCGGGGAGGAATCCTACTTGGCCTGGGATAAAATCCCATCACCTGGATGGACCCTGGGTACGGTGGTGGTGAAAAGCGAATTGTTCAGAAGGCTGGATATGCTGGAGCAGCAGTCAGTGGGGATAGGGTTTGCCGGACTGGTCTTATTGGTGGTCGTCAGTGTCCTTGTGGCAAGATCTCTGTCCAGGCCCCTGGTGTCCATGGCGGGCACCACCCGTCAGATTGCAAAAGGCGAGCTTGAGGTTGATTTATCTCATATCCGACGCCAGGATGAGATCGGGATTCTGGCCCATTCCATTGAAGATATGGCCGAAGGGTTGCGTCAAAAAGAGTTCATCAAGGATACATTCGGCCGTTACCTGACCCACGAGGTGGTGGCCAAACTTCTGGAATCCAAAGACGGGCTGAAGCTGGGCGGGGAAGCCAGGGAAATTACCCTGATGATGTCCGATCTTCGAGGGTTTACCGCCCTGACGGCAAATATGGAGCCGGAAAAGGTGATCACTTTTTTGAACCGCTACCTGGGGAAAATGGTGGATATTCTGGTGGCCCACAGTGGCGTGATCGATGAGATTATCGGAGACGGTATCCTTGCCTTTTTCGGGGCACCGGAATCCATGGAAGACCATACACAGCGTGCAGTAGCCTGTGCCCTGGAAATGCAGACGGCCATGGCTGAAATCAATGCTGCGAACCAAAAGGAGGGACTGGCCCGTCTTGAAATGGGCATTGCCGTACACACCGGCACGGTGGTGGTGGGCAATATCGGTTCCGAAACCCGGTCAAAATACGGGGCGGTCGGGGCTGATGTGAATTTCACCGGCAGGATGGAATCTTATACTGTGGGAGGCCAGGTCCTGGTCAGCGAGGCCGTTGTAAAGACGCTTGGAAAAATGATTCATATTAAAGACACCCTGACGGTCCGGATGAAAGGGATGCCTGAAAAGGTTGTTCTTTATGATGTCAACGGGATGAACGGTAAGATAGTGTTGCCTGAAAAACGTGAAATCCCGGCGCCCTTGCCTGAACCTTTACCCGTACTGGTCCGGCGGCTGAACAAGAAAACTTTGGACAGCAAAGAGATCAAGGCGCAAATCACCCATACATCGCAGACATCTGCCATTATTGAAACCGCCGATGCCGTAGGCCGGTGGGAAGACATCCGTGTCAGTCTTCCTGGAGGTATGGGAGAATTTTACGGAAAAATTATCAAGGTGACATCTTTGAACGATAACAACTGGGAAGTCCTGGTCAGAACCACTTCTCTGTCGCCTGAAGCATACCCCCTTTTTTCAACAGCCTGATGTGGCGATTACCCCCCCTCTATGATACCTAAGGACAATTAATTTGGATCTGCGCATATTCTTAAAAAGTATTCCCGGAATTTTCATCTGGGCGGTTTGGCTGCCTTTCTTTTTCACCGGTTGTGCCGGGCTGCCCCAGGGCTTTGACCGGCCGGACTCCCATACATTGAGGAATACGGAAGTCACCCTGTTGTCGGAAAACTATGCACCGCTCATAGCAGAACACCAGGGCCAGTCCGGTCTCCTTCCGCTTCCTGACGGGATGGATTCTCTGGCTGCCAGGGCCGCCCTGGCAGGTCTTGCGGAAAAGAGCATTGATGCCCAGTATTACCTGCTTCACAATGATCTTACCGGCCATCTGTTTATCCATGAGTTGATTCGGGCCGCAGACCGGGGGGTGAGGGTCAGGCTCCTGGTGGACGACATGGGACTCTGGGGCCGGACCAAAGGGGCGGCAACGCTTTCTACCCATCCCAATATTGCGGTTCGACTTTTTAACCCCTTCAGCAGGGGCGGGTCCAGACTCGCCCAGATGGTCTACAGGTTCGGTTCCGTGACCCGGCGAATGCACAATAAAACCTTTATCGTTGACAACCAGGCCGCCATTCTGGGGGGGCGGAATATCGGAAATGAGTACTTTGAGGCAGATCCGGATATTGAGTTCGGTGACATGGATGTGTTGACCATCGGCCCTGTGGTGGATGAGGTGTCGGTTTCATTTGATAAATACTGGAACTCTGAACTGGCTTATCCTGCAGGGGTATTAAAGGAAAGGGGCATGAAACCGTCACGTCTGGAATCCCATCGCCGGGAACTTGAGGCGTTTATGCAGGAGCAGAAGGACACAGACTATGTACTGGCCCTGAAACAATCCCGCCTGGTGGCTCAAATTAAAGAGAACCGGATTCCTTTTTTTTGGGGGAAGGCTATTGCCGTTTATGATGAACCGGAAAAAATATCGGCAGCCAGAGACCGGACCGATATCCATTTGTCCAGCCGGTTGCTTCCCCATTTTGGTAATGTTCGGGAAGAGTTGATCATTTTTTCACCCTATTTTGTTCCGGGAGAGCAGGGGGTGGCCTATTTGTCCGCCCTGTGTAAAAGCGGCGTACGTGTACGGATCTTGACCAACTCCCTGGCGTCCACGGATGTGGGCATTGTCCACGCCGGATACAGCCGGTATCGAAAGGATCTGCTCCGGGCCGGAATAGAACTGTATGAGCTGGATAGAAAACTCAGCAGGAAGGAGAAAAAAGTTAAAAAAGGAAAATACGGAGCATCTAAAGCCAGTCTGCATACCAAGTCATTTGTTCTGGACCGGAAAAAGGTATTTATCGGATCTCTGAACCTGGATCCAAGATCTATTGTTGAAAATACCGAGATCGGTGTGATTCTGGATTCGTCTGAGATCGGTGAAGATATGGGGCAATGGTTTGACAACAATGTGGAGAGGATTGCCTTTTCTTTGAAGCTCCGGGAAAATAAGGATGCGCCGGATCAGATCCGCTGGTACAGGCGGACAGACGGAGGCGACACAGTTTATATCCGCGATCCTCGAACCTCATTTTTCAGACGCCTGAGCATTGAGTTCCTGGGGTTGCTTCCCATCGAATCCCAGCTCTGATTCTATTTACATCCCGTTTTTTTGTTCAAACCTGGCAATAATGGGATTGTGATCCGACAGCTTTTTGCACTTCAGTGCCTGGTTGTCTTTTAAAATGATTCCCCGGCTGTAGATCCGGTCAAGATGAAATCCAAACCATTTTTTAACGTGTTTTTCATTTTTGGGCCGGGCATAGCTCAGCCCCAGGAGACCGGTAAAATGATCCAGAATCTTTTTTCTGGATTTTCGCCAGCAGTTGAAATCCCCTGCCACAATCATGGCGCCTTTGTACCCTTTGAGCAGGGCGGACAGCCTGTTAAGTTCCCATTGATACCAGGCCAGGGATCTGAAGTTAATAGCATGGATATTTACCACCATCAGGGGAGTCTTGTTTTTGAACCGGTAAAGGGTGACCAGAGTGTTTTTGGGGGTGAAAATCCGGGCTTCCTTTGCCAGGGTCATATGAAACCTACTGGAATGGGGATCTGCATTGGCTGCCGTGATCACCCCTGAATAGTTAAAGGGCAGGCGGATATTGGCTGCAGCCACATAGGGGAAACCTGCAATGGAGGGCAATGCATTTGAAAACCGGGCTTCCTGAAGCAGAATTAGATCAAGACCGGGATCTTGCTTCCACTCCCGGATCTGTTCGATAAAGCCGGGGCGCAGGTTCTCTTTATGAATATTCCAGCACAGAAGGCCGAAATTATCCGGTATCACGGTCTTTTCAAAAAACACCGGGGACTGGATCAGGGGGGAGGCCGGAGTCAACATGATTACAGGAGGGGGGCAAAAATTCGCATGAGGTTTTCGCCCATTCGCCGCCATCTGCCTGCCGGTTTCATCCTTCCCTGGCAGCGGCTCAGCAATAGTTTCATCCATTCTTCGCAATCGGCAATAGTCTGTTTTGAATAGATAAAGCTGACCGCCTCATAGTTTAGAAAGAGGCTGCGCTGGTCAATATTGGCAGATCCCATCATCAACCCGCTTTCGTCCACCAGAATCGCCTTGGCATGGATCATACCGCCTTGATACAGTTGAACCTCGATGCCGTTGAGTTCAAGGTCCCTCATGAAAGAGGACCGTCCCAGATCGGCAATCAAGTGATTTGAACTGGCCGGGGTGATCAATTTTACATCCACTCCCCTGTGCTTGGCGATGATCAGCGCCTGGAGCAGGCTTTTGTCCGGTACAAAATAGGGGGTAACAATCCAGATCCTTTGCATGGCTGAAAATATGGCCGAGAGCAGGGCTTCATACAGAGCATCACTGGGAATATCAGGGCCGGAGGGCACCACCTGAATTCTGGTGTCCCCTTTGGATTCGGGCAATTGCTCGGGTAGCGCCAGCTTGGCATTCGAGGTATGGTTCCAGTCCTGGGTGAATATTTCACGGTAATGGAAGACCGCAGGTCCCTTAACTGCAAATAAAATATCAATCCACCTGTCTTTGCAGGGGGTGGGGCCCATATACTCTTTTGAGAGATTCATTCCCCCTGCCATAACGGTGGTATCGTCAAAAAGGAAAATTTTTCTATGGTTTCTCAGGTTGATATAGTTCTGGAAGGGTCTGGTCAGAAGCGGCATATAAAAATCCACCTTGCCCCCTGCCTGCCGCAGTTTGCGCAAGGGCCACTGGAACAGGTAAAGTGGCAGAGAGCCGATGCTGTCGATGAGTACGCGGACATCCAGGCCCTGGGCTGCCTTTTGCGTCAGGGCCGAGACAATATCCCCTGCCACCTCGTCTGAACTGAACACATAGGTGGAGATGAGAATCCTGTGTCTGGCAGACCGGATATGATCGATAAGGGCGTCATAGGCCTTTATACCGTCGGGATAGAAGTCAAAGGAGTTGCCCGTGGTGGCGCCTGCAATGTCGTTGCTTCTCAGGATCAAGTCGATCTGGGTCGCATCTTCTTTGGGTACTTCACCCCTGCAGGTCAGGATAAACTGGGATTTTTCCTTCAGCTTGTCTTTGAGCGTATCTTTGAGTCTGTCTTTCAGCTTGTCTTTGAGTTTCCGGCTTCTGAAAATAAAGTAGATGGGAACTGCAAAATAGGGTAGCAGGATAATGGCCAGCAGCCAGGCGATCATGCTAGTGGGTTCCCTGCGCTGGTAGACCATATGGCCCAGAGCGCTGAGTACCAGCAGGTCTACCACGATAGTTCCTAAATGAAATAAAAGGATATAGATCAGGCTGTCATTCATCCCTTAAGATCCTTGTTTTTATTCACATAACCGAATTCTATTTCAAAATGCTTATTGACCCAATGGGGTGAAATTAAACTTCTGGCCGCCAATGGCAGCTTCGTACATGAGTCCGCCCTTGGCATGGACAAATACTACCATACCTTTGTAATAGTCTGTATCTGCCTGGGTGCCTGTGGCAGGGCCTGCGCTGGCACCGGCAGTCCCGCCTTCGGTACCGGCCTTGGCCTGGACCCCGGCGGTGATGGCCACGGCAGAGACAGCAGCATCAAACTCAAAGTTGCCGCTGGTAAATTCGTTATAGGCCCGTTTGTCCTCGAAAAATATGATCTGTGAAAAGGCCTGGCCGCCAAGCTGAAATCCCAAGGTCAGCTTGGCCATGGAAACCGTTCCTGACAGGGATCCTTTTTTGTATACCTGGCCTTCACCATAGGCGCCGCCCACCACAATACCGCCCTTGCCAATGGTGGGGAATACCGCATAGCCGTAACAGTCTTTGAAAAAGGGTTGAACCGCCTCTGATTTCTTAAAGACGGCAATGGTCTTGGAATAGGAATCTGCATACACCGGTGTTATTGTCATTGTCATCAGGATGATTATCAACAATGGAAAAACAAGTTTCATATATTTCATGGGTATTACTCCTTTTTTATGCCACAATTTTTCTTGCAAATTCAAGCGCCCGGGTTTTTACATCTTCTCCCATGTCCGCCGGTGTGGTGCAGTTGCCGATGAACAGCTCGCCGGCATGAACTGCTTTATGAGGTTTTTGGATACGGGAAAATGCGGTAAAGGTTGCCTCTGCATTGTTGTCCCAGCCGCCGCCGCCCGTGACCAGAAGCGCCTGGCGCTGGCCTTCAACCAGGGAGGTGTGGTTGGGTTCATGATATCGGGTATACAGGCTGTAGGTCCGGTCAATAACCGCTTTGAGCTGGGCTGTGACACCCCAGAAATATAGGGGTGAGGCAAAAATAACCATCTGGGCATTGACCATTTTGCCCAGGATTTCCACAATATCATCTTTCTGGGCACAACCTACTTCATCAGCAATGTCTTTACAGGCTGCACATCCGAGGCAGCCGTTCAGGTTTTTGGCGCTAAGATAGATGGATTCGACCTCATGGCCAAGGCCGGCCAGTTCTTCCTCCACCCAGCCCAAAATTTTTGCGGTATTTCCTTTTTTTCGGGCACTGCCCTGTAAACAAACTATTTTCATATCGATCTCCTCAAGTGAATAGAATCCAGAATTTATTATTCAGATATTCTAGATAAAAATATGCATTTGTCAAATAAATACTGTGAAATCGGCGCGAGTGGACTAGGCTGAACGGATCAGACGGAACGGCTCAGGTGGAAAAGATCAAGCGCAACAGCTCAGGTGGATGTGACCGCTGAAATCAGCTGGTCTGCTTCAGGGCTGTTCAAGACCCGTTCCCAGTCCTGGCAAAATTCGGATTGGGGAGAGCAGTCATAGGTCACCGTATAGGGTGGATTGTCGGAGCAGGTCAGATCTAAAGGTGTGTTCAAGAGCAGGGATTTTTCCTGGTTGGTCATTACCGGGAATCCATAGTGCCGGTTCTGGTACTTTAAAGGTCCCCGGGTTTTTATTCGGTCCAGAACAAAGGAAATGTGGCGGATCAGCCGCTGGTGAACCATGTTTTTTCCCGTGGCAACAGAGGCGTCTGCCAGAGAAGATATTACCGGCGCCAGGCCGGGATCCTGCTCGAATCCAATGGAATTTCTGCCTGAGGCCATTGCTGCTGCCATGGTGGTTCCGGTACCTAAGAAAGGATCCAAAACCCTGTCCCCTTTAAGTGAGTACATATTGATGAGTCTTGCAGCCAGCTCAAAGGGGAATGCCCCGCTCCGTTTCCGGTCTGCGGTATTCCCTAATTTTTGCCGGCTGCCCTTGAGATCCAGCCACATGTCCGAGAACCACAGGTTGCGTTCCTCCCAGAACAATGCGCTTTCCTGGCGCAGGAGCCGGTCAGTTTCATTTTTAAAAAGCCTTTTGCCCCCTTTTCTGAGGATGAGAATATACTCATGCTCCAGAGTCACATAGGCCCCTGCCGGCAGCATGCCCGACCCCATATATTTATTGGGTGCATTGGTCTGTTTCCGCCACAGGATGCAGGGCAGTGCGGAAAAACCAATAGCCTGAACTGAGTTGAGAATCCGGGCATGGTTGGTATAAAGGGCAAATTTATCCTTGAGGGTCCGGGTGGCATCTCCGATGTTTATGCATGCAAAACCGCCGGGTTTAAGCACCCTGAAACACTCTTCCCAAACCGGATCCAGAACCCTGTGCATGGCTTCAAATGCAGCCATGCCGTCACCTTTTTCAAGATGAGGTTCAATGGCCGGTGAATATTGAGAGAATACAGAATCCCACATCTGAATCATGGGATATGGCGGAGAGGTGACCACCAGGTCAATGCTCTTGTCCGGCAGATTGTCCATGACACGGCAATCTGCAATTATGGGATGATGTGTTGTTTCCATGTGTTCCCTTTTTTTCAATTCAGGGCTTTTCTAACATGTTTTGTTTT
>PIVQ01000177.1 GCA_003354055.1 Desulfobacteraceae bacterium
CCCCTTTCCTTTTCCAGTTCCATGGAATCCATGACAGCGCCTACACCGTCTTTACCTCTGACTTCATTGATTTGGTGGATTCTGTCCGTGTAAAAGAGAATCCTTTCAGTAAGTGTGGTTTTACCGGAATCAATGTGAGCACTGATACCGATATTTCTTACCCGTTTAAGATCTTTGATCATTTTGTCTCATCCTTAGTGATAGAAAAAGTCCTTTGAAACAATAAAAAAATACGCCCATTGCCAAAGGCATTGCCATATGTTCTTTGCTAAACTATAAGTGCGATTGTATTAGTCGAATCCTTAAGATTAATGCCTAAGTATATAAAAAAAAAGAATTATTACTCTTTTTTCCTTTATTTGTCAATAAAAAAACACTTTCTTGTTTAAGGCATTGACTTTTGCATTGACGACAAGGCGGTTTGTCCTGAAAATACTACAAACAGACTCATGGAGCGAGGCTGCTTGTAGTTGTTAAATTATATTGTAGTGCTTACTTAATGGGGGCGGGTTGAACCCTCTTCCTGGCAAAGCCGGCCAACATCAGTAACCCAATTGCGAACAATACAATGGTAGAGGGTTCGGGCACCGGGGCGGGGCCGGGCGGATTGTCGGCGGTCCAGAAGCTGATGTGGGACAGGTTTTTGCCTTTACCTCTTTTATTTGTAATACCAAGGGTATCCCATAATACCTCTATATCGTTTAGGTCTGTGCCGGCATAGTAGAGTTCAAACTCTTTGCCGGCTTTCAGGCTGTAATACACAGGGCCGCCGGACCATGTGTCTGTTGTTTTCCAGTTGCCGGAAGTTCCTGAAAAATCCCCGTTGAAATAGGGAGAATCACTCCCCCACACAGCATCTGATTCCCATCCTCTGTCCCATTTTCCCAAATATTCAAGGTTGGTAGGGACAAAGTCTGTGCCATCATATGTGTCCACTAACCAGTTGACATTAAACTCAGTATCCCGGTGGCTTTTATCACTTGTCTGTGTCTTCCAGTTGTTGTCATTCTTGAGGTCTCCGGTCTGGCCGATGAAGATTGAACCGGCCAGTGCCGTATTTATCCAGATGGATCCAACCAGGAGGATTCCGAAAATTATGGCAAAGCTTGATTTTTTTTTCATGGGGTCTCCTTCTCACGTTTACCCAAATAGAGCAGCAAATTGGGTGCCATAATTCGGTTACTGGGGAAATCCATGTTCCGGGCAAGTCTAAAAATCCAGAATATGAATATAGAATTAGTACCAAAGGTTTAGTAAGAATGGTACTAAAGTATTAGTCGTCTCTCTTCTGCAAAAAAACGGTTTTTTGTTGTGAAATTTGTCAATGTGCCAAAAAATGTCATTAAAGTTGCAAAAAATGTCAAGTTGCGTAAAAAATAAATTATCCCGGGCATAAGTCCGGGATAAATGAGATCAATCTTATTGATGCTTTGTATCTTTTTGAGTTCTCTTTTTTCTGCCAACGGCAGACATGCCAAGAATACCCAGTCCAAAAAGAAGTATGGTCGACGGCTCTGGGACCGGGTTGATCGTGATGTCACCCACAATACTGATGTCGTTGGCACAGGTCTCGGCCCAGCCAAATGCCAGTTCATAGCCTTGGCCTTCTGGAATATCGAAGTCTGACAGGTTGAACCCGGAATAGATCAAAACCGTGTCCCCCCACCCGTCTTCTATGGGAGTGTCAAGGGTTTCTCTTTCAAAGGTGAGTCCTTGGTCCTCTGCATTTGTGGGATCGAACTGAACAATTTCTCCTGCTCGGTATTCACCGGCATTAAATCCAAAATCATCAGAGGTCTTTAAGTCGCCATTTGAGGTTGCATAGATTGATTGGGTTTCAGTGTCAAATACATAATTCCAACTGACGGTGTCGGGGCTGTAAAAAGAGTCTTCAGAATAGCTATCGACGCTGATAAAGAGGTCTCCATATTTAGTGCCGCGAGCGCCGGTATCATAGTCCGTGACAACGCTAGCCGAAATATCTCCTTGTTCATTAATATCAACTATCATGCCGTCGATGTCAAATCTGTTTATTTCCCAGGATAATGACACTACATCACCAGCCACTGTCTGTCCGCCGGGTGTTGTGACGTCCTGACTGTATTTGGTCGGGCCGTCATTGCCTTTATATGTGTCTTCAATCGTCCATGTTGCCCCAAAAGTCGGGCCGGATAACAATGCCAGGGTTATTCCAATGGCAAATATCAATTTTCTCATTTTTCTTCCTCATGCTTGTGTATACTGTCATTTATACTCTTTTTATAAATATACGACAAGCTTTAACGCAAGTTTTAAGCCAAGGTTTTTTTGCGGTAGTGGAAAAAATTAAACCAATGTTTTTTCAGTTGTTGTTTTTGTGTCAGTGAATAAGGATCGGCTCCAAAATTATTTGATCTTTTGTTTTCAAAATACCCAGTCTTTTAAGGGGTTTTGGAAATAATTTAGATCAAGTTATTTTGTAACGATTCCTAAGTGTCCGGGTTAACTCCTGGCAGATGTCAATTTCTTTCTGCCAACAGCAGATGCTCCCAAGAGTCCTAAGCCCAAAAGGAACATGGTTGCCGGCTCGGGAACGGGATTTGTGGATACGTCACCGACAACAATAACGTCGTTGCCGCAGGTCATGGCCCAGCCAAATGCCAGGTCATAGCCTTTTGTAGGGTTTGTGATGCCCAAATCCGCAAGGTTGAACCCGGAATAAGTTAAGTATCCGTCTTCGGTGCTAAAGGTTCCTCTTCCAGATCCGGTGGCACCCGCATTTGCAACAAACTGAACATCTTGATTGGTCCTGTAGGAGTCTGTAGCCCAGTCGTTGCCAGAGTTGTTCGTGGCAAAGTGATCTGAGCTTTGAAAAACACCGTTGGCTGTATTGTAGATGTTTGGATCACTTGTATCAAAGGCATATTCCCAGGTAGCTGCTTGGGCGTTATAAATACTGTCTGGTGAATAATAGGCTGAGCTGATGAAAAGATCACCGTATTTTGTATTGACCGTATCCTCTACATAACCTGTTTTGACACGAACGGTTATTTCTCTGGTGGTGTCGTCAATGTCAATCAGCATGCTTTCGATGTTAAAGTCATCGAAAACACCAATCACATCTGTATCTTGCTGTTCACCTCCTTTGCCATAGTACGTGTCAGCAATATTCCATGTGGTTGCTGTTGCTGGAGCAACTAATAAGAAAATGCTCAATCCCATTGCCAATAAAAAGTATTTCATTCCCATCCTCCTTGATTAGAGTTTAATGGTCTATTCTCCTGTTAAAAATGCTTGCTTTACTTGAATATGGTAAAACAAACATGATGCCTTCGCTGTATAGCCCTGTGCGCTCCTTCCGATTTTCATTTTCTTCTTCCTTTTAAAGAAGAGGTGTCTGATTGCTTGAGTGTATGGAAATCATGATCTGGTACTGATTTTCGTAGGCTGTCTGGATTGCCGCAAAGCTGGGTTCGAAAGTTGGGCGATATGGGGTGTATGAGCAGCTTCTTGGGGCTGGTCTTATAAGTTTTATTCTTTCTTAACAGTCCCTTGCCTGTTGTCAAGCCAAGGTCGGTCCAGTTCGCTGCAAGGTAGCTTGTACCGTTATATAGCTGAGGGTCTATAAAGGTTTCCATTAGAACCGGAGAAAATCCCCATAGCTCTTTCCAGTCATCGGCAATGCATCTGTTGACCTTTCCAAGGACATGGCTGGCCAGATTTTTGACGTTTACCCAGGGGAAAATCAGAAAACGGGTGTTGTTGATCACCCATGGCAGGTTATGAATCCGTTGATCCGATGTCCAGCCGATCCATTTGTCACGGCAATTGATGGCCTTGGCAGCCCCTGAAAAAAGAAGACATCCCAAAAAAATGTCTCCGGACTTGATAAAATACCGGATCCTGTATCCAAAGGGTTTTTTGTATCCAATATAATGATAGCGATCCACGTACTCATTCCAGAGCCGGATTTGGGTTCGGGTATTGGTCTGTATCAGTTCTATTGGATTTAATTTGTTGAGGCTGCATGATATTACAGGTCCGGGATCGGTCTTTTTAGAATGGGAGATAACAATGGGTTTGGGTTTGGGTTGTTGTTGTTTTGTCGGCAGTTTGAAATGACCTTTGCCCTCAAGTGATTTGAGCATTTTTAAGCAGGCATCCAGCTTATTTGTGCCGGAAGGGGTTCGCCAGTTTAAGTGTTCGCAAATGGTTTGGGTTAACTCTTTTCTGCTCAGGCTTCCGAAAAGTTCAACCGTCTCCCGGATTTCAACAAACTCCTGGTGGGTGATAGGGCGTCCGCAACAGATTGTTACTGGCCTGTTTTGATTAAGCATTGTTTTTTTTTCTGTCCTCAAACAGGTGTAGGGATTCAATGCTACCTTTAACAAAAGCAAAGGCGGTTGTCTACCCATTTTTTTAATGGTCCGATTGTAGGCTTACCAAAAAGGCAGCCGGTTGTTTATAGGGGATTTTATTTCTCCGAGTTTAGCCTTAACAGAACCCGAGGCGGATGTCTACCTTTTTTTCAACTCCCCGGATTTACATTTTTGTTGTATTTGAGCAGGGCATTTATTATACAAGACCCAATTCACCGTATAGCAAAAGGGAGTTCCTGTTTGAAAAATTTAGTTATTTCTATTGTTCTCATCTTAGGTCTTTTGACCCAAGCCTCTGCAGCGTCGGAAAAGGCATTGTTTGAAAAAGGGGTCTCCCTGATGAAACAGGAAAAATTTCAGGATGCCATTGATGTGTTTTCTGAGTTGATTACTCTTGTGCCGGGAAATCCTGATATTTATAAGAATCGGGGCGTGGCTCATATGAAACTGAATCAATATGATCTGGCTATTCAGGATTTTGAGAAAACCCGTGAAATCAAACCGGATTTAAAAGGTCTTTATTCCAACCTGGGAGTGGCATGGTACTATAAGGGCGATTATTCCAGAGCAATTAAAAATTACAATATGGAAATTGCCCTGACACCGGACAATTATTATGCCTATTTTAACCGCGCCATATGCAGGGCTGAGCTGGAAGAATTAGAGTTAAGCCTTGAAGATGTGAATAAATCCCTAGAACTTTCCCCGCAGTTTTATCTGGCCCAGTGCTTGAAAGGCGATCTCCTTGCCAAAAGCGGCAAGTCCATCCTGGCAAAACAGGCCTATGAAGAAGCCATCACCCTGGACCCTGATCATCCATATGCAAAGGAGCAACTTGCCGGTCTGAAAATTGATGAGGCACAAAAATCAATTAAAAAAGACCAAACCATAGTTGCTGCAACTCCGGAGCCGGCCAAGACACCTGCCCAAACCATGATCGTTGAAAAAAAGGTGGAAAAAAAAGCGAAGAAAAAGGTAGAGCAAATAGTATCGGACCAGCAAGATCTCAATGATTATCAAGATATCAGTGGGTATCAAGATATCGGTGGGTATCAAGATATCGGTGGGTATCAAGATATCGGTGGGTATGAACTCCAGGTCGGTGCTTTTCAAAATAGAAAAAATGCTGACAAAATTTATAAGAAATTTGCTGATAAGGGGTATTCGGCACGGGTTGTTGAGCTGATACGGCCCAGTGGTATAGAATGGTTTCTGGTACGGATCGGCCGGTTTGACACTAAGTCGGCCGCAAAAAAAGATCAGCTGAAAATAAAAGAACAGATGGGGGTGGATATAATTGTCCGGCCATATGGCCGGTTTTAGACCATGAATCCAATCCTGCAGTACAACTATCATTTTTCCTGGGGGGATAGACATGGAAGCTTATAACCTGGTCAGTTTTGCTGGCTTGTTCGGATTGTTGTTTTTGGCATGGGCCATTGCCCGATTTGGTTTCGGCCAGACCCAGAAGGTTAATTGGCATCTGCTGGGATGGGGGGTCGGGCTCCAATTTCTCTTTGCCCTGTTTATCTTTGTGGTGCCCGCCGGTGTTACCCTGTTTCAGGCGGTAAACGATGTGGCCGTAAAAGTTTTGGCAGCCTCTGCCCAGGGTGCTCAGTTTGCATTCGGCCCCCTTGCTCTTCCGCCGGGAACAACCGGATCCATCGGTTTTATATTTGCCTTCCAGGCGATTCCGACGATTTTGTTTTTTTCCGCCCTGGTCTCCATCCTTTACTATTATAATGTCCTTCCTTTTATTATCCGGCAGTTTGCGCTAGTTTTTACAAAGCTAATGCGGATTTCCGGGGCAGAGTCCCTGTGTGCTGCCTCTAATATATTTGTCGGCGTGGAATCTGCTTTCACGGTAAAGCCGCATATTGAAAAGATGACCAATTCAGAGCTATGCACCATTGTCACGGCGGGTATGGCAACTGTCGCATCCAATGTGTTGGCTCTTTATGTCTTTACCCTGTATTCAACATTTCCGGCTATAGCCGGGCATCTCATATCGGCCTCTTTTTTGTCTGCGCCTGCCGCCCTGGTCATGACCAAGCTCTTTTTTCCGGAGACTGAAACGCCAAAAACCCTGGGCAAGGCTGTGGACATCCATTATGAACGGGACGCCAATCTGTTTGAGGCCGTTATCAACGGGGCAAGTTCCGGATTAAAGGTGGCTTTCAGTATTGTAGCCTTGCTCATCGCTGTGTTAGGGCTTGTGGCCCTATTAGATCTTATGTTGGGTGGTGCTTCATATTATATCAATCAATGGGCCGGAACGGCGATGGAGTGGTCTTTAAAAGGTATGCTGGGGTATATCTTTTATCCCTTTACCCTGATCATCGGTATTCCTATGGAAGATGCCGGCCTGATATCCAAAATTATCGGAGAGCGCATCATTCTCACGGAAGTGGCCTCTTATCAGGACCTGGCCAAGGCTTTGGCCGAAAACAGCCTGGTCCATGGTAGATCTGCTGTAGTCACTACCTATGCCCTTTGTGGATTCGCACATGTGGCATCCATGGCCATCTTTGTGGGCGGGATTTCAGCCCTGGCACCAAAGAGAACCGCAGATATCGCGGCTGTGGGGCCAAGGGCATTGCTTGCCTCAACTTTTGCCTGTCTGATGACCGCCTGTGTGGCAGGCACCTTTTATACCAGCAGCAGTCTCCTGCTTGGTCAGTAAATAATAGAACAGGGAGCAGAATTTAATGAGTAATGGATTTGATATAGGTGTGTTTAAAGATCGTCTTGAACAGGGGGCAGCCAAGATCGGGCAGCCTCTGACCCCGGAACAGATTGGTCTCATGGCCGGTCATGCCCGGGAACTTGCGGCATGGAATAAAAAAATTAATCTCACCGCCATAAAAGATCCCGGGCAAATGGCTGAAAAACATTTTGTAGATGCTGTTGCTGTTCTGAAGTTTATAGGTGAGGACATACGAATCATGGATATGGGAACCGGCGGCGGATTCCCGGCCATACCCCTGAAAATTCTGAATCCTGCCATCAGCTTTACCATGGTGGATTCGGTTCGTAAAAAGGTGAATTTCTTAAATCATGTTGTCCGGACTCTGGAGCTTGAAGGTATTCAGGCTCTCCACGGCCGGGTGGAAGACCTGGCAAAAGATCCTGACCATGCCCAGGGCTATGATGCGGTAATCTCCAGAGGCTTTGCCAATCTTGAAAAATTTGCAGATTTTGCCCTTCCCTTGCTTAGCGCCAAGGGTAGGATTTATGCACTCAAGGGTAATTTAGATGAAATCACACCGGAATTGGAAGCCCGGTTTCATATTACCCATGACCATTATTGCCTGCCCTTTGAGAAGTCTGACCGGTATCTGGTTACATTGTCTTTAAAACAGGTTTCCATAAATGCTGAAAATCCAATAATTAAAAAATAGGCATTGAAAGTTCTCCGGGACAAAACCCTGGTTTCCAGGGCCTTGTCCCGTTATGTAAAGGCGTCAGCTCCCGGCCTGTTCTTCCATCTGGGCCATGCATTCAGCCATTGCCCCCACAAGCTCTCCTTGATCGAACAAAAGTCCCTCTCCGTTTAGAATTAAGGTCAAATCTTCAGGTGTTTTAGTGTTCTGTGCCTGGTTTCGAAAGTTCCGGTCATCTCTCATTTTAGCAACAAACTTGCGCGCATCATTCAATGGCATAACAGCTTCTCCTGTTTGTATGTGGTGACAAGGGCCATCTGTTTTTGTGGTCTATTGTTAAGACGAATCTATAATTCAAAAAGATACAGTATTTTTTAAGGGAAAATGTGTGACTTTAATGGGAAGCTGACAAAGGCCATAATCAGGTTGTCTATCTTTGATTGTTATCCGTAGAAATTTCGGGTTGTTTTTGCGTTGAATCACGCATAATTCTTGACTTTTTCGGGCTTTGCCTTTACAAAGAAAAGTTTAATATTGAATGTCAACTCAATCCGAAATACCGGAGGAACGATGGATTATAAAAAAACACTGAACCTGCCTTCTACTAAGTTTGCTATGAAGGCCAACCTTCCCCAGCGCGAACCTGCCATGCTCAAAGAGTGGGAGCAAAAAAAAATATACGACAAGCTTCGTGAACAATCAAAAGACAAGCCCGTTTTTATTCTCCATGACGGTCCTCCGTATGCCAACGGTCATTTGCACATGGGCCATGCCATCAACAAGATCTTAAAAGATATAATTGTCAGATCCCGTCAGATGAGCGGTTTCAATGCCCCTTATGTCCCGGGTTGGGACTGCCATGGTCTTCCCATTGAGCACAATGTGGATAAAAAACTGGGCAAGAAGAAAAGAGAAATGACCCCGGTTCAGGTCCGCCGTGAATGCCGGGCCTATGCTGCCAAGTTTGTGGATATCCAGAAAGAGGAATTCAAGCGATTTGGTGTGGCAGGGGAATGGGACGAGCCCTATTTGACCATGAACTATCCCTATGAGGCGCGTATTGCCAAGGAATGCGGGGAATTTGCCCTGTCCGGCGATATGTTCCTGGGTAAAAAACCCATCTATTGGTGCTGCAACTGCCAGACAGCCCTGGCCGAGGCTGAGATCGAATACCATGATCATACCTCACCCTCCATTTATGTGAAGTTTCCCATTAAGGATGATGTGTCCGATCTTGTCCCCGAAGCAGGGGATGCCACGGTCTCCATGGTAATCTGGACCACAACCCCCTGGACACTTCCTGCCAACCTTGGGATTTGTCTCCATCCGGATTTTATTTATGCTGCGGTTAAGACCAAAGACAATGGCGTGCTGATCATGGCCAGGGAACTGGTTGAATCCGTGATGAAAGAATTCGGCATGGAAGACTATTCCGTGATTGCGGAGATTGCTGCGGGAGATCTCGAAAAGAAAAAGTGCAGCCATCCCATTTATGACCGGGACTCTCTGATTATCCTTGGTGACCATGTTACCCTTGAGGCTGGTACGGGCTGTGTCCATACGGCGCCCGGCCATGGTGCTGATGACCATATTGTTGGAAAACGTTACGGTTTGGAATGTTACTCTCCCGTTGAGAACAACGGGGTTTTTTCCAAGGATGTGGAATTATTCGGCGGCCAGTTCATCTTCAAGGCCAATAAAGAGATCAACAAGACTCTTGAGGAGAAAGGTGCCCTCCTGAAAAATGAAAACCTGTCTCACTCCTATCCCCATTGCTGGCGGTGTAAGAAACCTGTGATTTACCGGGCCACCCCCCAGTGGTTTATTTCCATGGATAAGATGAAACTGCGTCAGAAGAGTCTTGAAGAGATCAACAACGTCCAGTGGATCCCCTCCTGGGGACGGGAACGGATCTACGCCATGATTGAAAACCGTCCGGACTGGTGTCTGTCCCGGCAGCGATCCTGGGGCGTTCCCATTCCGGTCTTTCATTGTAATGACTGCAAAAAAGTACATGTGACCCGGGAGTCTGTGGATAGGATCCATGAGTTGTTTACCGAACATTCCTCTGATATCTGGTTTGATAAGGATGCTAAATATCTGATGCCCGAGGGCGCGACCTGTGAAGACTGCGGTTCCAAAAGCTTTACAAAGGACCATAATATTCTGGATGTCTGGTTTGACTCCGGTGTCAGTCATGCTGCCGTGCTTGAAGAAAGAGAAGGGTTTTCCAGACCTGCTGACCTGTATCTGGAAGGTTCCGACCAGCACAGGGGATGGTTCCACTCTTCCCTGCTGACGGCGGTTGGACGGACAGACCATGCCCCGTACAAGGCGGTTCTTACCCACGGCTTTGTCGTGGATGAAAAAGGACATAAGATGTCTAAATCCGTGGGTAATGTCGTGGCACCGGACAAGGTGATTAAGCAATACGGGGCTGATGTACTACGGCTCTGGGCTGCCTCTGCAGATTACAGAGGGGATGTAAGTATCTCCGACAATATCATCAAGCAATTGTCCGACGCCTACAGGCGGATCAGAAATACCTGCAGGTTCCTTCTGGGTAACCTGAACGAATACAAGGCGGCTGATGCCAGACCGGTTTCCGACATGACGGAACTTGACCGCTTTATCCTCCACCGTCTCCATACCGTGGTAAAAAGATGTCTCAAAGCCTATGATGAATATGAGTTCCATGTCATCTATCATACCCTGCACAACTTCTGCGTGGTAGATCTGTCTTCCTTTTATCTGGATATTATAAAAGACAGGCTCTATACCTCACCGGCTGATGCGCCTGAACGTAAGGATGCCCAGGCCGTCATGGCAACTATCCTGGATGCCCTGGTTAAGATCATGGCACCGATTCTGCCCTTTACCGCAGATGAGATCTACGGCCATATGCCTTTGGCGGATGACCGCAAGGAAAGCATCCACATGGAAGATATGGTTGCCCTGAACGATGCCTGGGAAGACAAGGATCTTTCCGCCAAGTGGGAAAATATTCGGGGCTTACGGGCCGAGGTCACCAAGGCGCTGGAAGAGGCAAGAAAAGAAAAGCTCATCGGTCATCCTCTGGATGCCTCCATTGAGATTAAGCTGCCTGAAGGCGAACTGGCAGAACAGGTGAAAAACTTGCCTGGAGAGCTAAATGATATCTTCATCGTGTCCGAGGCTGTGGTCAAAGATGCGCTTGAAGGCGAGGTGTACGAAGGCAAGGAAATTGAAGGGCTTGCCATTAAAGTAAGCAAGGCCACCGGTGTTAAATGCGAACGCTGCTGGCGGTTTGATACCAGTATCGGTGACGATCAGGAACATCCCACGGCCTGTGTCCGCTGTGCCACTGCACTGAAAACAATTCAGGCCTAAGGCCTTACGAAAATATGCTGAAATCAAAAGAGATGATGCGTTTGATTCTGGTCAGCGGGGGCGTGGTCCTCGTTGACCAGATTACCAAGTTTTTTATCACACGGTATCTGGC
>PIVQ01001758.1 GCA_003354055.1 Desulfobacteraceae bacterium
GCAGCATTAGGAACCACAACAGGTGTGGGGACACTCGCCCATGCCGCATCCAATAAACATTTTACCGGGTACCCGGACAGCTTTGGTGTCCTGCACGACAGCACAAAATGCATTGGGTGCCGGAAATGTGAACAGGCCTGTAATGAAGTAAATGAGCTTGGCAAACCAGACAAGCCATTTGATGACCTGACGGTCTTGGAAGAACGCCGCAGAACCGATGAAAATGAATATACCGTGGTCAACAAGTTCGGTGGCGCAGGTGCCGGTGTTTTTGCAAAGAAGCAGTGTAACCACTGCCAGGAACCGGCATGCGCCTCAGCCTGTTTTGTAAAAGCCTTTAAAAAAGACAAAACCGGGGCTGTGATTTATGACGAATCCCTCTGCGTGGGGTGCCGCTACTGCATGGTGGCCTGTCCCTTTAACGTACCGGCCTATACCTACAATGACCCGCTCACGCCCAAAGTGACCAAATGCACCATGTGCCACCCAAGGATTGTCGAAGGCAAACTGCCCGGTTGCGTTGAGACCTGCCCCAAGGAAGCCCTGATCTTCGGCAAACGGGAAGATCTGCTCAAACTGGCCTGGACCCGGATCAGCAAAAATCCGGGCAACTACATCCAGCATGTATACGGCGAGAAAGAGATGGGCGGAACGGC
>PIVQ01001759.1 GCA_003354055.1 Desulfobacteraceae bacterium
ATATGCTGGAGCCAGAAGGCGTGGCAGGAATCCGCAGACAGGGTCATCTCCACATCCGCCTTTATGTCGCAGCTTCCCCAGATGATCTCTCCGTGTTCCCCGTCTCCCGGGGTCATATACATCGTCGCATTGGGATCCGAGATATTGTACTTGATCACAATATCGGATTTCAGATACTTGGGCCCCACAACAGGGTCGTCCAACAGGGCATTAAACAGACCGCCAATTACAGTTTCCAATTTGTCTTTGCTTTCAAATACCGGCATCATGTGCTCCTTTATTCTTTGGATTAATGTTCAGTTCCGTTTACGTTCGCAACTATATTGTGCAGCTATGGTGCCAGAAAAATTTTTATTGTAAGTTATTGAAATTAAAGGGGCGGGGCGTTTTATGTGATGGCGGGTGCCCGTATGTGGGCAGAAATTCTGCTAGCATTCGGGCATTTAAACCCAACCTTTCGGCGTATTGACAAAAAGGTCCAACCTTTATATCTATTGGCGACGCATAATCCATATCCGAAGCGGGGAAACGATGTATGTTTTAAAAATTATCTGCCTGACCTTTGTCTTTATGCTGTGTGCCTTCATGGTATCAGCAGGGCAGCTCACCATATTGACCGAAGACTCTCCGCCCGGAAGTTTCATTGATGAAGCAGG
>PIVQ01000908.1 GCA_003354055.1 Desulfobacteraceae bacterium
CCTGTCCGGACCGGCGGTTGTTGTGCTGCTGTCAGATTAAGGTCGTGTCGCAGGAATATATGCATTTGTCCTGCAAGAGGTGAGCAACTGTATCGTGTCGAACTTCAGGAGATGGTGATCAGCGCCAGGAGATATCCCGGGAGTGAAACATGAGGACAACTTCTTTTCCCGGGTGGAGGCCTAAGTTTGAGACCTGATCCGGGGGCAGGCTGAGGGTCAGGGCAAAACCGTTGATCCCTATGGTGGTGAGGATGTTACCGCTCTTTTTTTCAAGCAGCATCTGGGTGATCCGGGTCTTGATTTGGTTGTCGTATCCGTTTTCCGGATCAGCGACTAGGCTGATTCGGATTTTGTTTTTTTGAATCAGGGCGGTCTCACCGGTTTTGTCTGACAGACGGATAAATTTTTTGTTTCCCAGATCCTTAACAGGTCTGCCGTCGGCCGATACATCATAGGGCGGGGGAAGGATGCTTTCCTCTCCGGTGGAAAAAATCCGGCCGTTGGCCATGGAGAGGCGGGTATCGCTGCATTCATGGAGCCAGGCCAGATCATGGCTGACGATGATCAAGGTACATCCCCAGTCGTTTCTGGCGGCCAGGGAAGCCTGCCGGATGAGTCTTGCACTTTCCGTGTCTACACTGGCAACCGGTTCATCCAGAAGCAGTGCTTCAGGCTTCAGGATCAAACGGGCTGCCATGGCCACCCGTTGGGCTTCTCCGCCTGAGAGTTCATGCCAGAACCTATGGTGGAACTCTTCATAGTCAAGACCTACAGCGCTAAGGGCCCGGGCCACACGCCTGGGAAGATCTGCGGTATCTTTTCTGATTTTGAGGCCGTAAACCACGTTGTCAAATACAGAGCGTTTCAGCAGATAGGGTTTCTGGGTGAGCAGGGTAACCCTGGACCGGACCCGTGGGGAAAGCGGCGTCTCTATCCGATTGTTAAATCGGATCTCTCCGTGGCTGGGTTTCATGGCAAAGGCCAGTAATTTGAGCAGGGTGCTTTTCCCGCTGCCGTTGGGGCCGGAAAAACCTGTAATGCTTCCGGCCGGGATGGAAAGAGCGTCTATGTCCAGAACCTTTTTGTCCCCGTAAAAGTGGCGGACTTGGGCTATCTGATAAAGGTTATGGGGCATCTTATCTTTTCCTCAGGAATGAAAGGCTCAGGTTGACACCGAAGGCAATGGCCATGAGTACGATCCCCAGCGCAATTCCGTCGGAAAACATGCCTTTGTTGGTCTCCAGGGCAATGGCTGTGGTGATGGTCCGTGTATGGTACTTAATGTTTCCGCCGACCATCATGGAAATTCCCACTTCCGTGAGCACACGGCCGTAGGCGGTTACGGCAGCGGCCAGGATGCCGTAGCGGACTTCCCAGAGACAGGTGGCAATGATATCTTTTTTGCCTGCACCCAGGGAGATCAGGGTTAGTTTGAGATCCTGGTCAATGTTTTCAACGATAGAGGCGGTAATGGCCGTGACAATGGGAAAGGCAAGGATGGTCTGTCCGATGGCAATTCCGGACAGGGTAAATAGCAGGCCGAACTCCCCCAGAGGCCCCTGGGAGGAGATAAAGGCATAGACCAGAAGGCCCACACATACGGTGGGCAGGGCAAGCAGGGTGTCCAGAACCGTGCGGACCTGGCGTTTGAATCTGAAATCATAATACCCCAGGAAAAATCCGCAGGGAAGACCGGCCGCAAGGCTGACCAGCATAGAGCAGGTGGAAGCCTGTAGGGTAGCGGAAACTGCTGACCAGGTGGAGGCATCTCCCCTGATCAGCAGTTCAATGGCTTTGACAAAGCCTGAAACCAGATACTCCATTAATTGAGAATCTTATTTGGCATTGGGAATAAACAATTTTTGTCCCAGAAGTCTGAACTCAGCAATGCGTTTCTGGGCTGATTCAGAGGCCATCCAGTCGGAGAACGCAATGGCCATGTCGTATTTGGCCGCGGCACAGTTTTTGGGATCCAGAGTCAGTACGGAGTACTGGTTCAGAAGAATGACATCCCCTTCAACCAGAACGGTGAGAGGGGCATTGCCGCCCTGCTGGTCCTGGTATTTGATATAGGTGCCTCTGTCGGTCATGGTGTAGCCTTTTCTTTCCTGGGCCACATTGATGGTGGCCAGCATGCCTTGCCCTGTCTGTACATACCATGCCTCTTTATCCGGCAGTGCAACACCTGCCTTTTTCCAGAGCAGTTTTTCTTTTTTATTGGTGCCGGAGTCATCGCCGCGGCTCATGAACAGGGCGTGGCTGGATTTAACAGCCGTCAGGGCCTCGGCAATACCTTTACCTTTTATACCTGCAGGATCTGCCTTGGGGCCGATGATGACAAAATCATTGTACATGACTTCCCGTCTGTCTTTTCCATACCCCTTTTCAATATAGGTTTTTTCAGCTGGGGGAGCATGAACCAGGAGGACATCTACATCACAGTTCTGACCGAGCTTCAGGGCTTTGCCGGTTCCGGTGGAGGTCCACTTCATGGCGATACCTGCCTCTTTTTCAAAATGGGGGATCAGGTAATCCAGAAGGCCTGTGTTGTCCGTACTTGTTGTGGTTGCCATCATGAGCTCTTTTTTCGGACCTGCCATGGCAGCCGTTGAAAGTACCATTACAAACAGTGCAGCCATGAGGCCGGATATCAGTTTCTTTGAAGTCATTGTCGTATTTCTCCTTTGATTGGATGGGGTGTATAAGCAATA
>PIVQ01001760.1 GCA_003354055.1 Desulfobacteraceae bacterium
AGCATGGATGAGTTAGGCTGTCTCCTACCTTAACCAGCACAAAAACACCGGGTGTGTGGGTGGGCGCGCAGCGGTACGTAGGATAACCAAAGATACTGTACTGTTTGCTCGAGTTGTCTCGATGTTTTCTCGGCTTCGCCTCGAAAACATCTCGACCAACTCATTCGCACAACAGTACAGTATCTCTAGATTACGTTATCCCTTTATCGTTTTAGTGGCCATTGAATGGCCACTAAAATTTTCATTTCAGGAACCGCCGGCAGTTGTCCATTTCGTGTTCGCTGTTGTTCAGTGAATCCAAAAATTGTGTTGCAAAGAGAGACGCATGACGAGAGCACAAAAACCCTTTTGCTCTTCTTCGTGTGCTAATCAAAATGGCGGCACAAAATGGTGGCATCAACGGTCAGATTTTAGTGGCCATTGCGAATTTTTAGTGGCCATTCGATAAAGGGATAAGCACATATCCATGTACAAAGAGCTTACAAAGGGGAGAAAATGAAGCGAACCGAGTTCTTATAGGTCACCGACAGGTTGGTTTCCTTGACAAAGGGCTTACAAAGGGACACGAAATGAACCGAAGCGAGTTCTTATAGGTCGTGTGCTTATAGGCGCGAGTTTACTGTACTAGAGTTCCAGAGGTCAGCACGGCAGTCAT
>PIVQ01000178.1 GCA_003354055.1 Desulfobacteraceae bacterium
CAGACCGCCCTGGATGCATTCGGTACCATCGATATCCTCATTAACAATGCCGGAATTCTGCGGGACAAAAGCTTTACCAAAATGTCCGCCGACAACTGGCAGGCGGTTTTGGATGTCCATCTAAACGGGGCTTACAATGTCTCCAAACCGGCCTTTCAAATTATGAAAGACAAGGGCTACGGCAGAATCATCCTCACCGCGTCGGCAGCCGGACTTTACGGCAATTTCGGTCAGACCAACTATTCCGCAGCCAAACTGGCCCTGACAGGTCTTATGAATTCTTTAAAACTGGAAGGGGCAAAGTACAATATACGGGTTAACACGGTGGCCCCTCTGGCTGCCTCCAGACTTACCGAAGATGTTCTGCCGCCCGATCTCTTTGAAAAACTTGCCCCTGAATTTGTTTCCCCCATGACCCTGCTGCTCTGTTCGGAAGAATGCCCGGTCACCGGCAACATTTATAATGTGGGTGCAGGCTGCTTTAACCGGGCTGCTGTGGTTACGGGACCCGGTGCCGTGATTGGTAACGGTAAGGATATACCAGCCCCGGAGGATGTGTTCGCGGGCATGGAAAAGATCTCGTCCATGGAAGGCGCCAGACCCTATGACCAGCTCAATGATCTGGTCGGTGACGTCATGGCGCAGTTTACCCCGGACAAATAGACTTAAGGAGGAAATCTTAAAATGATAGGTATTACTTCATACGGTGCATATATTCCGCGATTGAGACTAAGCAGATCTTCCATTGTCCAGGCCATGGGCTGGTTTGCACCGGCCATCATGGCCGTGGCCCAGGGGGAGCGCTCCCTGTGCAATTGGGACGAAGACACCCTGACCATGGCGGTTGCCGCGGCCAGGGACTGCCTGACCGGCATGAGCAAGGAAGATCTGGACGGCCTGTATCTTGCCTCAACAACCCTGCCCTTTGCCGACCGCCAGAACGCAGGGGTGGTGGCAGCTGCCCTGAACCTGAAAGAGAATCTCATCTCCACTGATTTTACATCCTCCCAGAAGGTCTCCACCACGGCCTTGATTACCGCCCTGGAAGCGGTACAGGGCGGGAGCCGGAAAAATATAATGGTGGCGGCCACAGATAAAAGAGATACAAAGGCGGCCTATTTCTATGAAATGTGGTTTGGTGACGGGGCAGCCGCTTTAAGTGTCGGTGATGAAAACGTCATTGCCGAGTATCTGGGGTCCTACTCCATCTCGGCAGACTTCGCAGACCACTACAGGGGCTCGCTAAATGATTTTGATTACTATTGGGAAGAGCGGTGGAGCAGGAACGAAGGCTACGGTAAAATTTTGCCAAAGGCCATCAACGGGCTCTTTGACAAGCTGAACATCACCATGGACGATGTGGATACCCTGGTCTACCCCTGCTTTTTTGCGGGGGATCATAAAAAGATCGCAAGAAAGCTTGGGGCTACCCCTGAAAAGCTGGTCGACAATCTTCACGAAGTCTGCGGGGAAACCGGTACGGCTCACCCCTTTGTGATGCTGGTATCCGCCCTGGAAAAGGCTAAGTCCGGGGACCGCATCCTTTTGGCCGGCTACGGACAGGGTGCCAATGCCCTTTACTTTAAAGTGACGGACAATATTAAAAATATGGCCCCCCGCAAGGGATTTACCGGCCATATTGAAAATAAAAAGCCCCTGGATAACTACAACAAGTCTCTGAAATTCCGAGACCTGATGAAAACCGAGATGGGCATCCGGGCCGAAGCTCCCACCCAGACCGCCATGACCGTGCTATACCGGAAAAACAAGATGATTCTGGGGCTTGTCGGGGGGAAATGTACCCAGTGTGATACCCCCCAGTTTCCCAAGATGGATATCTGTGTGAATCCCGAATGCGGAGCGGTTTACACCCAGGAAGACTATGAATTTGCCGATATTCCGGCCCGGATCAAAACATTTACCGCAGACATGCTCTCGGTGTCCGTGGATCCGCCGGCCATGTATGGGATGATCCAGTTTGAAGGGGGCGGCAGGTTTAATGCCGACTTTACGGACTGTTCCCAGGATGAGATCCGGGTGGGACTGCCCGTGAGCCTGGAGTTCAAGCGTAAAAGTGTGGACAGTGAGCGGGGCATGGTCAATTACTTCTGGAAGGCAGTTCCTGTACCGGGTGCTGCTAACCGGCCCGCCGACCTGGATTTCAAGGGGCGCACCGCCATTGTGACAGGAGCCGGTGCCGGTTTGGGCAGGATCTATGCTCTGGAGCTTGCCAAACGGGGCGCCTCGGTTGTGGTCAATGACCTTGGCGGTGCCAGGGACGGATCAGGTTCCGGTTCATCTTCCCCTGCTGCAGCAGTGGTGGAGGAGATTGAAGCTGCAGGCGGCAAAGCCGTGGCCAATTTTGACAATGTGGCCACTAAAGAGGGGGGCGAAAATATTGTTAAGACCGCCATGGATACATTCGGCAGTGTGGATATCCTGATCAACAACGCAGGGATCTTAAGAGACAAAAGTTTTCTGAAAATGGAACCTGAGAACTGGTCAGCCGTTCTGGATGTCCACCTGAACGGATCCTATCACGTGACCCGTCATGCCTTCCCCATTATGAAGGAGAGAGGATTCGGCAGGATTATCATGACCACTTCGGCTGCAGGGCTTTACGGCAACTTCGGCCAGACCAACTATTCGGCCGCCAAAATGGGAATCGTCGGCCTGATGAATACCCTGAAAATCGAAGGGGCCAAGTACAATATCAAGACCAATACAGTGGCCCCCATGGCCGCCTCCAGGCTGACCGAAGATATCCTTCCCCCAAATCTTTTAGAGCAGATGAAACCTGAGTTTGTGGCACCCCTGGTGCTGTATCTTGCCTCAGACCTGTGCGCCGAGAGCGGGGCCATCCTCAATGCAGGCATGGGATATTATAACAGGGCCGCAGTGGTCACAGGACCCACAACTCAGCTGGGTGAAGGCAAGATTCCGCCCACACCCGAGATGATCCTGGAAAACTGGGACAGAATCAACACCCTGGACGGGGCCCAGGAGTTCCCCGATATCAATGCCGCTCTGGGCGCTATTCTCAACCCGCCGGCGCCAGGTTCGGGCCAACAAGAAACATCTGCTGAACGTTCTGAGTCCGGCGGTGGCAGTGATGTCAGCCTGGAAGAGATCTTCAACCAGATGGGGGAAAACTTTGATCCGGATGCCGCCTCAGGTGTGGATGTGATTTTCCAGTTCAATATTGCGGGTGCAGGCGGCGGGGATTATGCCTGTGTGATACGAAATCAGACCTGTGAAATCGACAAGGGGCAGCACGGAAGCCCGGGGTGTACCCTGAAGATGGAAGCCTGCGATTTTACACAGATGATGGAAGGTTCCCTGCCACCTATGCAGGCCTACACATCGGGCAAGTTGATTATCGAAGGGGATATCATGAAATCCCAACTCATCGAAAAGCTGTTTAAGATCAGTTAAGGAGGCTGCCATGGCCAAAGGAATAAAAGATAAAGTTGCAATTCTCGGTATGGGATGTACGAAATTCGGCGAGCGGTGGGATGTGGGGTCGGAAGAACTTATGGTGGAAGCCTTTATGGAATGCCTGGCCGATGCCGGCATCGAAAAAAAAGAGATTGGGGCGGCCTGGTTCGGTACCTGTTTTGACGAAGGGGGCGTTGGCAAGAGTGCCCTGTCACTGTCCACCACCCTGCGGCTGCCCTTTATCCCGGCGACGAGAGTGGAAAACTATTGTGCCACCGGCAGTGAAGCCTTCAGGGGGGCCTGCTATGCCGTGGCCTCCGGGGCCTACGATATCTGCCTGGCCCTTGGTGTGGAAAAGCTCAAGGACACGGGGTTCGGCGGACTGCCCAGTTTCACCGGCTCAAACTCCGGCAGCCTGAATTGGCAATGGTATCCCAATATGACGGCACCGGGCAGCTTTGCCCAACTGGCCCCGGCTTACGGGGCCAAGTACCGTGTGGATGACAAGGATATCAAACGGGCCATGGCCCATATTTCCACCAAGAGCCATGCCAACGGGGTGAAAAATCCCAAGGCCCATTTACAGAAAGAAGTCACCATTGAACAGGTGATGAATTCACCCATAATTGCACATCCTCTTGGGCTTTTCGACTGCTGTGGGGTCAGTGACGGAGCTGCCTGCGCCATTGTCACAACTCCCGAGATCGCCAAAAAACTCGGCAAGACCGATGTGGTGTCGGTCAAGGCCCTTCAGCTCTCATTGAGTTCCGGCGAGGAAATGGGCTTTAACGACTGGGATGGGGATCATTTCATGACCACCACCCGGTGCTCTACCCAGGCCTATAAGGAGGCCGGTATCACCAATCCCAGAAAGGAGATCTCCATGATGGAGGTCCATGACTGCTTTTCCATCACCGAGCTTGTGACCATGGAAGACCTTCATATCTCCGAACGGGGCCGGGCAGTTCATGACGTCCTGGAGGGGGTCTACGACCATGACGGCCAGGTGCCCTGCCAGGTGGACGGCGGGCTGAAATGTTTCGGCCATCCTATCGGCGCCTCCGGCCTGCGCATGCTCTATGAGATGTATCTCCAGCTCAACGGAAGGGCGGGCGAGCGGCAGCTTGATGATCCGCAATTGGGTCTGACCCATAACCTGGGGGGATTTCCCAGTGCTAATGTTTGCAGTATTTCCATTGTGGGCAAATACGGGGACTGATCTTTACCCAAGCCCCGGGCCGTAAGCGCCCGGGGCAATGGTCCTTTTCTTCTTTTTCAACCGGACTGATACGGTCCGGCCTTATCCCTCAATCCAGAGGACCATGCATCCTGACTTGTTTTATTAACCATTCAGCAAAAGGGGGGAAATATGATTTTAGCATCCAGGGATACCATCAACCATTACATGGAAACCGGGGTCTATTCAGACCTGACACTTATGGATCGACTGGCCGTTCATGTGGAAAATAACCCTGACAGGATTTGTATTGCAGACCCGCCCAATCGCAAGGATTTGAACGGGATTGAACCGGAGCGCCTTACCTATGAGAAGTTTCAATCCGCCATAGATGCCACGGCCCATGGACTTGTGAAGCTGGGGCTTGAAAAGGATGATGTGGTCATGGTTCAGCTTCCCAACACCTGGGAACTTGCCATGCTGTACTTTGCCGTTTCCAAAGCCGGAGGTATCATTTCTCCGGCCCCTGTACTGTGGCGGGAGGCAGAGCTCGGGTATATTGCAGGCTTGACCGAGGCAAAGTTCTTTATTACTCTGGATACGTTCAATAAATTCAACCATTTTGAGATGGGAAAGAGACTGGCAGAAGAACATCCCCGGCTCACCCATGTGCTGAATCTTAGGGATGTCCGGAAAATGAGTTCCGAGGCGTCAGATGCCCGCCGGGATCTCACCCGTCGGGCTCTTACCAGCCTCGACCACATCCGGGTCGATGCGAACGATATCTTTACCATCTGCTGGACATCCGGTACCGAGGCCAATCCCAAGGGCTGCCCTTTGAGCCACAACAATTGGGCGGGGATGGCAGCTGTCCAGGACGCCGCAGGAATGAAGGCCGGGGATGTGATGCTTACGGCAGGTCCCCTGGTGAATATGGCATCGGTGGGAACGGTATTTATTCCCTGGACGGTTTTAGGCGGGACCCTGATTCTTCACCATCCCTTTGATCCTAATGCCTTTATGCATCAGATCATGACGGAAAAACCAAATTACACCCTTCTGGTGCCGGCCCTGGCCAATATGCTTGCCAAGCACCCGTCGGTGGATCAGTTTGACTTGAGTTCCTTTCGGACCATTACCCTGGGATCAGCACCGCCCTCTCTCTGGACTATGCAGGAGTTCAAGAAACGTTGGGACATCGATATCGGTAATATCTGGGGTCAGAATGAAGGCACAGGGTTTATCTCCGGTATCGAAGATGTGCCCAATATGGAGATCCGGGCCACCTCCTTTCCCCATTACGGGAAAAAAGGGGTGGCCTGGAAAACCGTTGCCTCCAAACATATCATTGCCAAACTGGTGGATCCCATGGACAAAGAAGTCACCGAAATCGGAAAGGTGGGGGAACTGGTTTACAAGGGCCCGGGCGTAATTGCCGGATATTACAAGGCCCCGGATATCACTAAAACCAGTTTTACCGATGATGGATTTTTCAGGAGCGGTGATATTTTCAGAGTCGAAGAAAACGATTGTATCTCATTTTATGAACGGGCCAAGGACATCATCATCCGGGGTGGTTACAATATCAGCTCCCAGGAAATCGAGAACTATCTTGTGGCCCATCCCAAGGTTCAGGATCTGGCAGTGGTCGGTATGCCTGATGAGAAGCTGGGTGAGAAAATGTGTGTGTATGCCGTACCGGCACAGGAGGTGACCCTTGTTCTGGATGACCTGGTTTCCTTTTTAGAGGACAACGGGGTGGCCAGGTACAAGCATCCGGAACGTATGGAAATCGTTGATGTTATCCCCAGAAACCCTGTGGGCAAGGTGCTGAAAAAAACGTTGAGACAGGATATAATATCAAAATTGGAAATGGAGTAAGTGATGACCCTTGAATTGAACAAATCTCAAAAGCAGATTCAAAAGGCAGCCTGGGAATTCGCCCGGGGTGAATTTGATAAGGATGAGATTCTGGAGCTGGAAAAGGCAGGTGTATTTCCACAAAAAATCTGGGAAAAAGCCGCAGACTTAGGATTTATCGGGCTCCACTTTGAAGAGGACTATTCCGGAGGCGGCCTAGGAGTCTTTGACACCCTGCTGACGGCTGAGGCCTTTTGCAGAAAGGATTCCTCCTGCGGCATGGCCCTTACGCTCGCGGGATTTGCCGGTGAACTTATCATGGCGGCCGGTACCCCGGATCAAAAGCAGCGGTATCTTGAGCCCGTGGCCCTGGGGAAAACCCTTTGCGGGGGCGCTTTTTTCGAACCTGAATCCGGGTATGAGTTGTCCTCTATCCGCACTCGTGCGGTTCAGGAAATGGGAATGTGGGTGATTACCGGTAAAAAGACCCGGGTGGTCAATGGAGAAGGAGCATACTTTTATCCGGTCCTCTGCGAAACAAAAGAGGGCCCCGGTCTGATCCTGGTGGAAAAAGAGGCACCGGGGCTGACCGTCATTCCCATGGCCAGGAAGCTTGGTAACACCATGACCCCCTGGGCCGATCTTGAGTTCGACAGGGTAAAGGTGGGCCCGGATCAGTTTTTAAGTGTTCCCGGCAGAGGACTGGACCTGGTCGAAGGTTTTCTGGACCAGGCCCGGCTGCTCAACGCCGGTATGGCCTTAGGCATTGCCCAGGGTGCCATGGACAGAACCCTTTCCTATGCAAAAGAGCGGGAGCAGTTCGGACGGAAAATTGCCTCTTTTCAGCATCTTCGTCACAAGATCGCGGACATGGCATTGAAAATTGAACTGGCCCGCGGCATTGCCTACGGGGCAGCGCAAGCTTGGGACAATAAAAATAAGGCACAGGTTCTGTCGGCCATGGCCATGGAATATGCCTGTGAGGCTGCCGAGGCCGTGGCGGATGAGGCGGTTCAGATCCACGGGGGGTACGGATATATGCACGAGGGAGAGGTGGAGCATTTTTACAGGGATGCCAAATTCTTAAGGCTGTTCTGCTCAAATCCTGTGGTGCGCAAGGATATCATTGCCAAGGCCGCCATAGGTAAGCTGAAACCGGCAACCATCAAATAGGGGAAGGGATATGGAGATATTAAAATTTACTGAAGACCATCATGCCTATAGAGATCGCCTGGTATCCTTTCTGGCAGAGGAAGTGGTGCCCCTGATTGATGAATGCGAGGCCGCGCATCTCACTCCCAGATCGATGTGGCAGGCCATGGGGAAAAACGGATTTCTCTGCCCCTGGCTGGAAAAGGAATACGGGGGACCGGGCCTTGATTTACTCTACTCAATGATTGTCTGGGAAGAGATGGCGGCAATCAATTTTACAGGGCTTGCCGCAGGGTTGCACAGTGATATTGTGGTACCCTATATTCATTCCTTCGCCAGTGAGGCCTTAAAACAGGCCTACCTGCCGGGATGCGCATCAGGGCAGATTATCACGGCCGTGGCCATGACCGAATCCTCCGCCGGATCTGATGTAGCCTCCATGGAAACCACGGCGGTTACCCGGGGCGATGAGATCATTTTAAACGGGTCAAAGACCTTTATTTCCAACGGCGTCAATTGCGACCTGGTGGTTCTGGCGGCCCGGAATCCCGACATCGAAGACCGGCACAAGGCTATCTCCCTTTATCTGGTGGAGGACGGAACTCCAGGGTTTTCTAAAGGCACCCCCTTTGAGAAGATGGGATGGGCCAGTCAGGACACAACGGAACTTTTCTTTTCCGATTGTAAAATTCCCGTTTCCAACCGTCTGGGTAATGAAGGCGACGGCTTTCTCATGCTCATGCAGAAACTCCAGCAGGAACGCCTGGTCTGCGCCGCAGGCGGGGTGTTTGGTGCCCGGGCTATGCTGGACCACACCCTGGACTTTTGCAAAACCCGGACACAGGCGGGCAAGCCTATGAGCAAACACCAGTCAGTTCAGTTTGCCCTGGTGGAAATGGCCACGGAGGTGGAGATTCTTAATACCTATGCCCACACCCTGATCCGGGATCATATGGAGGGCCGGCAGATCATCAAAGAGACTTCCATGGCCAAATACAAGATGACGGAATTGTCAAAACGCATCGCTTCCAAATGCCTGGATATTATGGGTAGTGAGGCTGCCCTGGAAAGCCACGATCTGCCGCGGATGTTCAGGGATGCCCGGGTCACGACCATCTTTGCCGGTACCAATGAGATCATGAAGTCTATTATTGCCAAAACTCTTGGATTGTAAATAAAGGAGAAAACCATGTCATCATCCATGACAGAGCTTAAGGATCTGGTGGAAAACAAGTTTGATTTTTTAAGGAATATGGGGTTGAAAATTTTGGCCTTGGCCCCTGGCGAGGTCAAACTTATGCTGCCGAAGAAGGGGAATGAAAATCATCTGGGCACGGTCTTTGCCGGTGCCCTGTTTACCCTGGCCGAGGTACCGGGAGGTGTCCTGGCCTATACCACCTTTGATGCTGCACGTTTTTATCCTGTGGTCAAAGAGATGAATATTAAATTTGTCCGGCCGGCCACAACAGATGTGACGGTAGAGAGTGTCATGAGCCAGGCGGAATCAGACCGCCTGGCACAAGAGGCTGAAGAGACGGGAAAAGCCTCCTTTACCCTGGACGGGGAAATTCTGGATGCCAACGGGAAGGTGGTGGCAAAAACCCAGGGCTTTTATCAATTGCGGAAATATTGAAATAGCGGTAGCGGAGGAAATTTAATGGAAAAACCACTGAGAAACCCGGTGGGAAATCAAATGCTGGCACAGGGCGCGTTAACCGGAATCAAGGTTCTGGATCTTTCCCGCCTGCTTCCGGGGCCCTTTTGCTCCATGATTCTGGCAGACCACGGGGCGGATGTCCTTGCCATTGAAGACGGTACAAAACAGGGGCAAGAGATCTTTTTCAACGGGGTAAACCGGAATAAAAGGCATATGTCCCTGAATTTGAAAACCGAAACGGGCAGGCATATTTTCTTTAAACTGGTAAAGGATGCCGACGTGATTCTGGAAGGGTTTCGGCCCGGAGTGGTAAAGCGTTTGGGCGTGGATTACGAGAGCGTAAAAGCTGTGAACCCGGGTATCATTTACTGCGCCATCACCGGATTCGGCCAGACAGGTCCTATGAAGGACCGGGTGGGCCATGATGTGAATTTTCTGTCCGAAGCTGGCATTCTGGATCTGATGGGGAATCCGGATCAGCCCCCATCTATTCCCGGTGTCCAGATCGCAGATATTGCCGGCGGTGCCATGAACGGGGCCATCGGAATTCTCCTGGCCCTGGTGGCCAGGAACACCACCGGCAAAGGTCAGTATATTGACATCTCCATGACCGATGGGGTGGCAGGTTTTATGATTCTTCCCCATTTTTTTTCCCAGCTCTTCGGACAGGTTCAGCAGCGCTCCAAAACCATGCTCTCCCACCGGTATGCCTGTTACAATACCTATGAAACCGCAGATAAGCGCTACCTGGCCCTGGGTGCTGTGGAGGCGGTTTTCTGGCAGCGGCTGTGTACCCTTTTAGGTGCCCCCGAGTTCATCCCTCTCCAATATGACGAGAATAGACGAGCCGAGATTATTTCCTGGCTTAAAGATGTGTTTTTGGGCCATACGGCGGAGCATTGGCAGGAGGTTCTGGGTGACGCAGATGTCTGCTGCTCCATCGTCAAAACACTGGAGGAGGCCATGACAGGAGATCTCTTCAGAGAGCGGGAGATGGTAGTGGAACTGCCCTCGGGCAACGGAATCCCTGTCACTACATTCGGCGTGCCGGTGAAACTCAGCCATACCCCGGGAAAGGTCAGGACACCGCCGGAAGACTTCGGCCAAAGTACGGCAGATATTCTTAAGGGACTGGGATACTCCCCGGAAGAGATTAACAAATTCAAACAGGACAAAATTATATAAGGAGGAAGAGATGACCCATGTGATTGCCGACAGGCGGGATATTGATTTTGTACTGTATGATCAGTTCCGGATTCATGAGCTTTGCGAGCTTCCCAAATATGAAGACTTCAACCGGAAAACCTTTGACATGATCATCTCCGAGGCCCGTAAACTGGCCATTAAGGAGATTACGCCCACCTTGGCAGAGGGAGACCGTGAGGGCGCTTCCTTTGACAACGGGAAGGTAAGGGTTCCCAAATGTTTCAGGCGGCCTTACAAACTCTTTGTTGAAGGGGAGTGGACCGCCATGACAGCTGATCCCGAACTGGGAGGCCAGGGTCTGCCGACTGTGATCGCCCAAGCCGCATCCGAATATCTGTCCGGGGCAAATTATGCCTTTGGCTTTTACGGATTTGAGGGCCATGCCGCAGGAAGGATGATCGAGGTGTTCGGCACTGATCTTCAAAAAGAACTTTTTTTAAAGAAAATGTATACCGGTGTCTGGGGCGGCACCATGGATCTTACCGAACCCTCCGCGGGGTCTGATGTAGGAGCCTTGACCACCACAGCGGTGAAAAATGAGGACGGCACCTATTCCATCACCGGCAGCAAGATTTTCATCACCTCCGGGGATCACGATCTTACAGAAAATATCATCCACCCTGTTTTGGCCAGGATAGAAGGAGCTCCGGTCGGTACCAAGGGGATTTCCCTGTTCATCGTTCCCAAGATCTGGGTCAA
>PIVQ01001761.1 GCA_003354055.1 Desulfobacteraceae bacterium
AGAACCTCTACTGTGCAAGAGGTGAAGCGGAAAACAGAATAAAGGAACAGCAGATGGATTTGTTTGCTGATCGTACCAGCTGCACAAAATGGTTTCCAAACCAATTCCGAATTCTCCTGTCAGGTCTTGCATATACTCTGATGGAAGCCATAAGAAGACTATGCCTTGCCAATACTGAACTGGCCTCCGCCACCTGCGGATCAATCAGACTGAAACTTTTTAAAATTGGAGCGGTTGTTATAAGAAATACCAGGAGAGTTCGGTTGCTTCTATCAAGTTCTTATCCTTATAAAGAATTGTTTCATAAAGTTGTATACCGATTGGGTTTTCCCTGAATTTAGATATAAAAATTGGTGCTTAAATTTGTACTGTTGGATAACTGCGCTTAGACTGTAAAAATTTCCTTGAAAATAAATAATTCTGTTATAAAAAAATCATTTTGAAGTGAATTTATTCTTTAGAAAATTATTATTCCTTTTTATGGTCATAAGTTTTGAACCAAATCTACATATTCAAGCTTTCATGAAATATCCGGGATTGTGGCCGTGACAGGAGGAAAGTTCCCTTCAGTTGTAAAAGTTGTTTTTGTCTTTCATGCGCCAGGCAATATGTAGACAATTTTGTCAGTCAAATAAGTGAGATGCTGCATCCTGGT
>PIVQ01001762.1 GCA_003354055.1 Desulfobacteraceae bacterium
GGCAAGACCGATAACCTGCCGGGAGGCAGTGATGTCTTCATTGTCAGAAGCATCAGCACTCTCAATCTTAATGTTAAACCGAAACAGCGAACCTTTGTTGATCTTACTCGCAACTTCAAGACGCCCCCCCATCTGATCTACAAATTGTCGGGTGATTGCAAGCCCTAATCCCGTGCCGGTAGTTTCGTCCACACTTTTTGCTGCTTGATTAAACGAATCAAAAATCTTATCCAGGTGATCAGACGCAATGCCGATGCCGGTATCTTCAATTTCAAAGTGAAATGTCTGGATCTTTTCTGCGGAATCACAGGACTTCACTCTGAGAATTACACTCCCTGTTTTTGTAAATTTCATTGCATTGCCGAGCAGGTTGATAAGCACCTGGCGCAATTTGCCCTCATCGGCTTTAATATAACTTGGCAGATCAACACCTTTTTCCACTTTAAAGGACAGGCCTTTTTCAACAGCCCGGCTATCAAAAAGATTTGAAATGGCACAAAGAAAGACAGACAGATCAAAACGGGTTTCATTTAACTTTGTCTTGCCGGATTCGATTTTTGCCAGGTCCAGTATATCATTAATGAGGGTTAATAGATGGTTGCCACTTCGATTGATGATATCGATCTCTTCTCGCTGTTCCACCCCAATGATCAA
>PIVQ01000909.1 GCA_003354055.1 Desulfobacteraceae bacterium
GTGACCAGAACAGGTGAGTTTTCATCGGGGCTGTTGATCTCAAAGATACCCTCGGTCACGGTCATGGGACGCTGGGGATCTGTATAGATATTGAGTCTTTCAAGCAGCAGCGGGAACAGGGACTCAGAGGTGAAATCGGACATCACCACGATTCCGCCGTATTTGGCAACAAACATACCTGCGATCATGGTTTCCATGTCGAGATTTGCAGCCATTTCACAGGGGAAGGTGATCGTCGGGAACCCAAGGGCCTTGTTGGAGGCCTTCAGAGCCGCACGACGGATGGCAACCTGATCTTCCAGGGCCTGTTTGATTTCACGGGCACCTGGATCAAGAACCAGGTCTTTTATACCCATGCCGGTGAGTTTTTCAGTCAGGGGAATCAGGGCTTCTACAGAATCAGCCTTAACAGCTACGGGAAGATCAAATTCTTTTGCAAGGCCGCCCAGCTCATCAACATTGGCTTCAGTGGCAGCATAGAGCAGAGGACGTTTGAACCCTGCAACCTCAACACCGGCCTTCATGACGGACATATCTTCGGTCATGAGTACCAGGTTGAACTCAGATTCCTTGGCAATTTTTTCAGCAACAGCGGCAAAGGCTTCAGCGCCGTTACCGGCATCTTTAACAACCAGAAGTTCGGGGCGCAGGTTCAGGCCTACCCGTTCGTACTGGAATGCATTGTATACCTTTAGTGTATTGTCAAGGGCACCAAGGTCCACGTCGGATGCCACTGTGGCAGCCAGGACTGTGGGGTTGAAAAAGGTCTTTTCATGTCTGAAAAGAACTGTTTCTCCACCAGTGGTGGTTTTACGAACACCTTTACCAAGTACCACAGGACGGATGGGAGGTGCGGATGCTTCAGCCAGTTTTTCTTTAGCGTCATCGGAAACGTAGGGGCAGGCGTCAAGCTCTGCTTTTCCCGATGCAAGGTTCATCGCAAAGGCAAGACATGTAGGAACCCCGCACTCCTTACAATTGGTTTTGGGAAGGAGTTTAAATATTTGAATACCGGTTAATGCCATTTTTTTCTCCTTAAGTTTTTACAACTTTATGGGAAGGCACAGCAGGGTATAACTGCTGTGCCCTTGGGGTTTACATTAGCCTACAAGGGGTTCCATGGTCAGAGCCGGATGGCCTTTTTCCTGGAGGAAGGGGAGAATCTCCTCTTCTGTGATACCCACTGTTTCATCGGCAATCATGTCGTATAGTCCGGGAACGCCCATTGCTGCACCACGGGCATCTATTCTGTCCTTAAGCTCTTCTTTGAGCATCTTGGGCATCCAGACCATTCTTAAGAGACCACCGTCGCCGAGGATGAATTTACCCTGGCTGATATTGTGTTTGGAATGACCCACAAATCCAGGAGAAGAAGCACCACCGCCCATGACACCGGCCAGAGTGGTAAACTTCATACCACATGGAGTTTCTCCGCCGTAGTCACGGCCAACAGTCATAACACCGTTACACATGGGCAGCATGGCAGCGATACATTCGCAGCAACCGCAGGTGGTCATGGGATCAATTACCATGGAGTAGAAGTTATAATGGGTAACCGTTCCTCTGGAGGCTTTGTAGATAAAGTCATTAACACCTTTCCACTGACCCAGGTCGGGATCAATACATTCACCCTTTTCAATGGGCTGGTTGGGGCCTGTGGGATTGATCTCAAAGGCAGCCTTGCAGTCCATCCAGTTGTAAGCGCCGCACAGTCCTGTTCTTTCAGGCGATACGGTACATACATGGGAGGGAGCGAATGACTGGCAGAGGGTGCAAGAGTAGTAGGTTTCCACATCCTCATCCGTCATGTTGTCAACACGTGAATCACGGGTTTTGTAGTTGGCACGGGCCACTTCAGTCATCTTGTCAACATCTTCTTTTTTGGTGAAAAGCGTGACCTGTACCTTGTCGACAATTTTCTGGAAGTCCTGGTGGAATTTGGCATGGAGAACCACACCGATATCTTTCAGGGTAAAGCCTTTATCAATGGCGGCCTTGGAAATACGGACCCAGGAAATATCCCGCTGTCCAATATGCATTACGCCCTGGATATAGTTAACCAGATGATGGATTTGGCGTTCCATGATGGGCTCAAAATCTTCCTGGAATTCACGGCCGGCAATTTCAACTTTGATTCCCAATGGGAAGGTTCCGCCTTCTTTGATGCCTTCAAGATCCGGTCCGTCAATAATGACCTTGCCGTCTTCAATGGCGTTCATGTCAGCCATTTTAACAAGCTCGGTACATTGGGTCTTTCCACCGCCGCACTGGGCATAAAGATCAGCGCCTCTGACTCTTTCACCCTCAAATGCAGGACCGAATGAGCAGGGGATCTCAATATCCGCTACCTGGACTTTCAGGCCGCGGACTTCAACTGATCTCTGGACCATGTCCACATGGGCAACAGGGGCAACAACATGCTCGTAGGTACAGATACCCGTAGGCAGAATCTCAGGGATCGGTGTATCAGCGATTGTCGGGAAACCCCAGTTAACACAACCGGCTGCTGCAACACCCCATTCAGTACCAACATCACCAAGAGCATTAACAAATGCAAATACTCTTTCTTTGTTGTAGTGAAGGATTGTTTTGTAATCACCAGGCTGAACACCGCCAAATGCCATGGCAGCCCTGTTGGCAAAACCAAGGGCAAATACAGCAGAAGAAATATCAGGTCCGAAGGGAACGATACGGGTGTTCCAACC
>PIVQ01000910.1 GCA_003354055.1 Desulfobacteraceae bacterium
TCACACGCGAAGATTTATTGGCCTTTTCTTGTAAACGCAGGCAGTTCTGCCCATTCTGTCACCAGAAAAGGGTTCTACCCTAACCCCAGAGTTTTATCCCCGGGGTCAGGAAGTTAGGATATTTCAATGGGGGGCTTTAAATTGATTCAAGGTTCCCAATGCCTGATCCATGATACGATCAAACAATTCTTTTACCGTGGGAATGTCATGTGCAAGACTCACCCCCTGGCCGCAGGCAATAATCCCTTCACTGACATCTCCATTTTCATACATTGATTTTGCCTTTAATCCGGAGACCACTTCCAGGATTTTTTCAAAATCAGCACCCTGGGCTTCCAGTTCAAGGCATTTGTCAGCCGCCGGGTTGGCCAATACCCGATGGGTGGCATTGATGGATCGCATGACCAGTTTGGTGTCAATTTCCGTTGAATTGAGCAGAATCTGTTTGATATTGTCGTGGATGGGGCATTCCCTGGTGGTTAGAAGCCGGGTCCCCATGATTACGCCGCTGGCACCAAGACAAAGGGCTGCTGCGATTCCCCTGCCGTCGGAAATACCGCCTCCGCCCACCACGGGAATGTCCACCGCATCTTTGACCACGGGGATGAGCACCATGGTGGCAATATCAAAATTTCCCGTTGCACCGCCGTTTTCATATCCCACCACCGTGACCAGGTCTGCCCCCAGACCTTCCACCTTCCTGGCATACCGGGGTCCTACGCATTTGTGTATCCAGGTCATCTTGGCTTGTCTGAACCGTTTACTAAGCTCAACCGGCGCGGAATGGCCAGAGGTCTCCACCACTTTCACCCCCTTTGCAGCCATTATATCCAGGTAAAGATTGTTGTCCACGGACCGGATGGCCTTGAACAAACTTAAATTCACGGCAAAGGGCTTATCTGTCAGTTCAAGGGTTTTGTCTATGGCCTTTTCAAACTCCTCAGGTGTTTTGTATATAGTTGAAGCCAGTATCCCCATGCCGCCGGCATTGGACACGGCCGCCACAAACTCAGGGGTGCTGATGGACATCATGGCCCCCCCGATAATCGGATATTTTATCCCCAAACGTTTTGTCAGTTTTGTTTTAATCATTGTTAAAGTTCCATTTCTCTTAAAATGTTTTTTCTGACCTTTCCGGTTGGGGTAACCGGAAGAGTGTCCATGAAAATTACCCGTTTGGGCACTTCAAATTTTCCCAGGTGTTTTTTTGAATATTGGATAATATCATCCTGGGTGAGTTCGCAACCCGCAACAGGAACCACAAAGGCGGTGACTGCCTCCACCCATTTTTCATCGGGCAGGCCCACCACCGCCACCTGATCCACCCGGTTTTCCCCTAGAATCACCCGCTCCACATTCACCGAGGCCACATTTTCTCCCCCTGTTTTGATCATGTCTTTTTTCCGATCCACAAACAAGAGAAGGCCGTCTTCATCAAATGATCCCAAATCTCCGGAGTGATGCCACCCGAATTTCCGGCTTTCCGCTGTTGCATCGTCATCTTTGTAATAGGCTTCCATGACCACGGATCCCCGCCATACAATTTCTCCCACCTCTCCCGGGGGAAGGATATTTCCCGCATCATCCATGATACAGGTATCTATAGACAGGGTGGAAACGCCCCAGTAATTTCCCTGTTTGTCCGGATGTTGGCTGGCTCTGAACACATTGGTGACCGGGAAACATTCTGTCTGGCCCGTGCCCAGAAAAAAATCTGCCTTGAATATCCGGATACTTTCATTCAGGGTGGCCTGATCCATGGGAGCCATCCCAAAGATACAGGTTTTAAGATGTTCCCAATTTTTGTTATGGACATCTGGGTGGCCAATCATGGCGCGGTACATGACGGGCAGACCAAAAACCAGGTTCAATCGATCCTTGGCGATGATGCTAATGGCCTGGCCCGGGTCAAACTGCCTGAAAATAGAAACTGCACCGCCTACATTCAGAGTGGAATAGGTGAGGGCCTGCTGGGCACAATGGAAAATGGGCAGGATCATGGTGGAGGAGAAACCGGGCCTCAAGCCAAATTCAATGGCCAGGGACAAAGAGGATATATAGACCCCCAGGTGGGTGGTGAGAACTCCCTTGGGTTTTCCAGTGGTGCCGCTGGTGTAAAGGATTTCAAAGATATCCCGGTCATTGATGACCACATCGGCAACTTCCCTGGAAGATCCCTGGCCAAGAAAATCGTCAAACAGGGTATAGTTGTCGGCAATTGCTTCTTCACCGGTTTTGATGCAGACCATTTGTTTGATCTCCGGCAGGTCTGCTTTGATCTTGTCAATGAGGGGAACCAGCAGGCTGTCCACCACCAAGCCTTGTGCCTCGGAGTGATTAAGTACATAGATAATATCTTCGGGGGAGATACCCGGATTGACGGGAACGGCTGTCATCCCAGCTTTGGCGCATCCATACAGGGCCACAATGTATTCAGAGGAGTTGAGCCCGAGAAGGGCCACACGGCTTCCTTTTTTTAACCCGTTATTTCTGGCCGCGCTGGCAAAGCAATTGATTTTTTGATTCAGCTCTTTAAAAGTGGAGGAGATCTCTTTGCCGGTTTTATAGTCCCTTAGGGCAATTTTGTTTGGAGTAGTTAGTGCGCGTCTTCTGAACATGTCTCCCAGGGCAACCCGTTGGATTAAATTTTTTTCAAGCTCAAGCGTCATTCTCTTCTCCTTTTTATTAGGGTGATACAGATA